>CAMHPM010000008.1 GCA_946187025.1 uncultured Prevotellaceae bacterium | reverse complement strand
TGCTTTCATGACTTTCTTTTTAACATCTTTTTCACGGCCTTTCAGTCATAATGGAACCCCATTACTCCTTCAATGCCGCAAAAAACCTGCTTAAAAATAAAACTGAAATCATCAAAACGCTAATGACCGATTTGGGTTAAAAAGAAGACGTGCATTGCAAAACGTTCCCGTTTGCAATGCACGTCTTTATTACAATGCATGTCTTTCTTACAATGCACGTCTTTCTTTCCCTGTTCTTTCTCCTGGTTCAGTCTTTGATGAGGCACTTGCCTGTCATCTCGGCTGGCTGCCGGAGCCCCATGATGTGGAGAATTGATGGTGCCACGTCGGCCAGCACGCCGTCTTCTACCGTTGCATTCTTGTTTTCTGTGACGTAGATGAACGGCACGGGATTGAGCGAGTGGGCGGTGTTGGGGGTGCCGTCGGGGTTGATTTCGTTGTCTGCATTGCCGTGGTCGGCTATGATGATAACCTCGTATCCCACGCTTTTGGCGGTCTCAACAACTTCGTTCACGCATTTATCAACTGCCACGACAGCTTTCTCTACTGCTTCGTAGATTCCGGTGTGGCCCACCATGTCGCCGTTTGCGAAGTTGACAACCACGAAGTGATACTTGTCTTGCTTCAATGCATCGACCAGCTTGTCCTTCACTTCGAATGCACTCATCTCGGGTTTGAGGTCGTAGGTTGCAACCTTTGGTGATGCGACGAGTATGCGCTCCTCGCCTTCGTATGGAGCTTCACGGCCGCCGTTGAAGAAGAATGTGACGTGTGCGTACTTCTCGGTCTCGGCTGTGTGTAGCTGTAACAAGCCCTTGGATGCGATGTATTCGCCAAGTGTGTTTTCTACATTTTCCTTAGGGAAGAGGATGTGAACACCTGTGAATGAAGCATCGTAAGGTGTCATGCAGTAGTATTGCAGTCCCGGTATGGTGTGCATTCCCTGTTCCGGCATGTCTTGCTGTGTGAGGACGATGGTGAGTTCTTTTGCGCGGTCGTTGCGGTAGTTGTAGAATATCACCACGTCGCCTTCCTTGATGGTTCCATCGACTGTCGAGTTGTTGATTGGCAGGATGAACTCGTCGGTCACTCCGTCGTCGTAGCTTTCCTGCATTGCGGCTACCATGTCGGTTGCCTGCTTGCCTTCACCGCTGATGAGCAGGTCGTATGCGGTCTTGATGCGTTCCCATCGTTTGTCTCGGTCCATGGCATAGAAGCGTCCGATGATGCTTGCTATTGCACAGCCTGTCTCGTTGCATTTGTCGGTGAGTTGGGCTATGAATCCTTTTCCGCTGTGTGGGTCGGTGTCGCGTCCGTCCATGAAGCAGTGTATGTATGTGTGTTCGATGCCGTATTCTTTGCTGATTTCACAGAGTTTGAATACGTGGTCGAGCGAGCTGTGTACGCCTCCGTTTGAGGTCAGTCCCATAAGGTGTACGCTCTTTCCGTTTTGTTTGGCGTAGGTGTATGCGTTTACGATTTCGGGGTTCTTCAGTATCGAGCCGTCTTTGCAGGCGCGGTTTATCTTGACAAGGTCTTGATATACGATGCGACCGGCACCGATGTTAAGGTGTCCCACTTCTGAGTTGCCCATCTGTCCGTCGGGCAGTCCTACGTTTTCGCCTGATGCAAGTAGCTGTGAGTGTGGGTAGGTTGCATTGAGGTAGTCCATGTAAGGGGTGGGTGTCTGATAGATGACGTCGCCCTTTGTCTTGTTTCCGATTCCCCATCCGTCGAGAATCATGAGTAGTGCTTTCTTTGACATAATGCTTATTTGATGCTTTTTAGTTTGGTTTTTTCGTGTTGAGTATAGTGTGGAGCAGCTGTATGTTGTGCAGGTCGGTGCCTGTGTAGTTGTAGGCGTCTTCTTTTATCAGCATCAGCGCTTTGCGTTTTGCTGTCTTGCCATATACTTCGGCCACGGAGCCCAGGTTCATCTGCAGCCGCACTCCCATCTGTTTCAGTTCGCGATATGCCTTGATGTCGGCTATGTATATGTATCGCTCGGGGTGGGCGAGTACGGGGAAGAGGCCTTTCGACATGATGTCGCGTAGTGTCTGCTCCATGTGTATGGGCTTGTTGAAGTATGATGTTTCGACCAGTATCTGGTCTCCTTCGTCGCCGAGTGTGAGCAGGTCTCCGGCTTCGAGTCGTTCTTCAAACAGTCCGTCCATCATGTATTCGGCTGCCAGGTGCAGGTGTATGTTGCCTTTGTATGCTGCTTTCAGTTCGTCGAATCTTTGTCTCAGGGCTGCTGTGGTGTTTGGGATGTCTTCCATGATGTGTGGTGTACACCATACGTCGCTCACTCCTATGCGTTCGTATTCTGTCAGTATCTCGAGCGATTGGGGCATGGTTTTCACTCCGTCGTCAACTCCTGGCAGGATGTGGCAATGGTAGTCGGTGAATCCTTTGAAGTAGCCTGATGATTCGTATGTGGGTCGTTTGTGGAAAAACAGCACGTTCTCTTAGTGTTTTTTTATAATGAGAATAGTTTCTTCTTTTTCTTTTCCTGGCTTGTATCGCCGTAGTGGTATCCGTATTTGGCTCCGTATCCGTAGCGTGAGCCGTAACCGTATCGTGAGCCGTATCGTCCGCCGCCGCTTGTGGTTCCGTTTAGGATTACCGACATGTTCTTTAGCTTGCCTTCCTGGTAGATTTGTTCGAGGTCAGGCAGCAGTGCGCGGTCCATGAGTCCGGCACGCACGACGAAGATGGTGCTGTCGGCTGTCTGTTCGATGATTTGTGTATCGGCCAGAATCTCGATTGGCGGACAGTCTATCATGATGATGTCGTAGCGTGTCCTGAGTTCTGCGATGAGTTCTGCAAATCGTGGTTCGGAAATGAGTTCGGTTGGGTTTGGCGGCATGGTTCCTACAGGCAGGATGCTGAGGTTGGCGTAGTCGGGATGTTGCACGATCACTTCGTCGATATTGTTTATCTGTCCGTTCAGATAGTTTGAGATACCTCGTTTCGGTGTGTTGATGTATGCCGAGAGTGATGCTTTGCGCAGGTCGCCGTCGATGGCCAGCACTTTCTTGTCTTTAAGCGAGAGTGCTATAGACAGGTTCATGGATATGAATGTCTTTCCTGAGTTTACGTTGTAGGATGTGAGTATGATTACGTTGGCCTGGCTTTCCTTTGTCATGAACTCGAGGTTGGTTCTTACCACACGGAATGCCTCGTTCACCACGTCGCGTTCGCCTTGTTTCACAATCACGATTGCTTGCTTCTCTTCTTTTTGTTTCTTCCACGGCAGTATTGATTTCTTCACAGGTGTGCCTGCTTGTGGTATTTCGCCGAGGAATGGTATGTTGAGGTTTTCGAGGTCTTGGCGTCCGTTTATCTTGGTGTTGAGTGTTTCCATGAGATAGATGACCACCAAAGGTATTGCGAGGCCTATGACGAGTGCGATGAGCCATATTCTGCCTCTGCGTGGCGATGACGGCAGTATGCTTCCGGTTGGGCTTTTTATGATTCGTGTATTGTATGCGGTGAATGCCTGTGATATCTCGTTTTCCTCGAGTTTCTGGAGCAGGAAGAGGTAGAGCGACTCTTTTACCTTTTGCTGTCGGGTCACGGTGAGGAGGTCTTTCTCTTGTTCCGGGCTGGCAGCCAGGCGGTTGGTTGCTTTGCTCTCGCGTTTGGCCAGATTCTTCACTTGTGTCTGGAGTGCGAGTATCTGGTTGTCGAGCGAGTAGATTATCGACTCGCGCAGTTGTTGCAGGTCTTGTTCCAGACGGGCTACCACGTAGTGTTGCTCTGTTGCGCCTTCTACTGTCTGGTTGCGTTCCATCACCATCTTGTTGTAGTTAGTGATTTGTGCTTCGATTGCTGCACTTCCGATTCCGCTGTTGGCTGGTATGAGCTGTGATGTGGTGGCTTTGTTCACGAAGTCGCGTATGTAGCGTGCCATGTAGAGTTGGTTGTTCAGCTCCAGTGTCTGCTTGTCGATTTCGTTGGTTTGTGTGAGTGCAATCTGTGCTGTGGCCGAGAGGTCGGGTATGAGGTTTGCGCTCTTGTAGTCGGATATGTCTTGATCGACCTGTCCGAGGTCTTCGGTTATGAGTCGCAGACGTTCCTGTATGAACTCCGATGTACTTTCGGTGACTTTGTTTTTGTCTTTCAGCCACTTGTCGTTATATACTACGATGAGTGTGTTGAGTATGTCTTCGGCTCGCTGGGTCGATACGTCGGATATTGAGATGATGAGTACGTCGGCCATTTTGTCGGCAAGGTCAACTCCGAGTCGTCTGAGGTAGAACTCTGATGCCACTCTGTAGCTAACTCTCACGACGTGTATCACTGGGTATTTTATGTCGCCGTGGTATATGTCTGACGGTTCCACGTATATGTTGCCCACTGGTGTGTGTATGGAGTCGTTGAGTGCGCCTTGCACTTCGCCTGGCAGTTTCTCTTTGTCGAACACGAAGTTGGAGAGCTTCACCTTGTTGCCGTTGAGTTTCATGTCGAAGCTCACGGTTGCATCGTCGTCGAGTCCGCCTATGGTTGCTGTGGCCGGCAGGTTGCGTCCGTAGAGTGTCTTGTCGTGGAATGTGCCGTCGATGCTGTAGTTCATGTCGAGGTGCAGCAGTCGCACGATTTCGTTCATGTTGTCGGGCGACTGTAGTGCCCGCAGCTCGTTGTTCACGTTGGTTGACGAGCGGAAGATGCCGAGGTCGCTGAAGCCTTGCACTCCGCCTGGCATGGATTTGCCTTGTGTCTCCGACTTGATTTGTATTTCCATCGAGCGTGTGAAGACAGGTGCCTGGCGCAGTATGTAGAATGTTGCAAGTGTGACACAGAGTATGGCCGAGAGTGCAAACCAATACCATTTAGACAGACATCTGAATAGCAGGTCGCGGTATTGCAGCAGGTCGTTTTGCTTTTCTGCCTGTGTCTTCCTCGCTTTTTTTGTATTTGTTGTACTCATATCTCTTGTTTTGTTGGTTTGTGCCCGCTGGGCATGGCGTTGTTGCCTATTGCCAGATGATGAGGTAGTAGTTTTTCTTTCCTTTTTGTACGAGCAGGTATTTGTCGTCGATGAGGTCGGCAGTGGTGAGTGTCTGGTCAAATTCGGTGAGTTTCTCTTTGTTTATGCTCACGCCTCCGCCTTGTGTCATCTTTCGCATTTCGCCTTTCGACGGGAATATGTCGGTCTTTTCGGTGCAGAGTTCCACTGCCTTGATTCCTGCTTCCAGCTCGGTGCGTGGCAGGTTGTAGTGTGGCACACCGTCGAATACTGCCAGCAGTGTCTTTTCGTCGAGTCGCATGAGTGCGTCTTTGGTTGATTTGCCAAACAGTATGTTTGATGCCTCCACGGCCATGTCGTAGTCGGCTTGGGAGTGTACCATGATGGTGAGTTCCTTGGCCAGGCGGCGTTGCAGCGGGCGCAGGCCCGGGTCGGCATCCTGCTCGCTGATGAGGGCGTCGATTTCTTCTTTCTCGAGCGATGTGAATATTTTGATGTATCGTTTGGCGTCTTCGTCGCTGGTGTTCATCCAGAACTGGTAGAACTCGTAAGGCGATGTGTAGTCGGGGTTGAGCCAGATGTTGCCTTTTTCTGTCTTTCCGAATTTTGTACCGTCGGCTTTTGTCACGAGCGGGCAGGTGAGTGCATAGCATTCGTTGCCGTTGGTGCGGCGTATGAGTTCGGAACCGGTGGTGATGTTGCCCCACTGGTCGGCTCCTCCGAGCTGCAGCTTGCAGTTCTTGTGTTCGTTGAGGTAGAGGAAGTCGTAGCCTTGCAGCAGCTGGTAGGTGAATTCGGTGAACGACAGTCCGTCGCGAGCCTCGCCGTTGAGGCGTTTCTGCACGCTTTCCTTGGCCATCATGTAGTTCACTGTGATGTGCTTACCGATGTCGCGGGCGAAGTCGAGGAATGTGAAGTCTTTCATCCAGTCGTAGTTGTTCACCAGCTCGGCGCGGTTGGGTGCGTCGCTGTCGAAGTCGAGGAATTTGCTCAGCTGGGCCTTGATGCACTCCACGTTGTGGCGCAGTGTGGCTTCGTCGAGCAGGTTGCGCTCCTGGCTCTTGCCCGACGGGTCGCCGATCATACCGGTGGCACCGCCGATGAGGGCCAGCGGCTTGTGGCCGCAGCGCTGGAAGTGGCGGAGCATCATCACGCCGCATAGGTGTCCGATGTGCAGGGAGTCGGCCGTAGGGTCGATTCCGAGATATGCTGTTACTTGTTCTTTCTCCAGTAGTTCTTCTGTGCCTGGCATCATCTGGTGTATCATGCCACGCCATTGCAGTTCTTTTACAAAATTCTTTGTCATCGTTTCGGTCTTTTCGTTTTTATTTTTAGCGTGCAAATTTACGATTATTATTTGTAATGGCAAAACAAATTGGCATTATTAACTCGTTTCTGCGACTAATCACACCTATTTTATATATATTTTTATGCATGTTTTAGGTAAAAACTCGTGACGGTTGCGTTCTCCTCTTTCTGCGAGTGCGCAGTCTCGACCCCGCGAGTGCGCAGTCTCGACCCTGCGAGTGCGGACTCTCAGGCTCGCGAGTGCGGACTCGCAAAAAGCCTCGTATGCAGGCAAGAAAAAAGTCCTCCCCGTGTGTTCGGGAAGGACTGCTTCGTTTTTGTGGCGTACAGCCTTATCAGAGGTTAGGATTTATCTTGCTCCACTCTGAGATTGGCGGCACGATGTTGAGTGTTACCAGCTCGTCGCGCATCTTGCACAAGTGCTCGTATGATGCGTCGAGTTTGGCATTTTCCTCTGGTGTGCCCTGTGGTACACGGTATGTACATCCGTTCTTGTCGAGTGTGGTGTCCATTGCCATCATGATGTGGTCGTACTTGCCGTTCGACACGTATGTGCCTGCAGGATAGCGGAATGGCTCGCCGCCCATTACCGATGCAATCATCTGTACAGACAGCAGCGACGGGCTCTGGAACGAAGAGCGTCCGCGCAGCTTGATGATGGCAGCACCGCCCTGGGTCACGTCTTTCTTCATCTGTTCCCACTCTTCGGTTGGGAATTCAGGTGTGCCCACGATGTCGTAGAGTGGCTTGCCGTCGATTTTCACTGCGCTGCCGAACACGGCCATCTGTTCGCCGTGGCCTCCGAATGTGTGAGCACCTGTCACCTTGCTCTGCATCACACCGAACTTCTTGGCCAGTGCGCTCTGCAAACGTGTGGAGTCGAGTGCGGCAAGGGTAGTTACCTGGCCTGGCTTCAGTCCTGAATAGAGCAGGGTAACGAGTCCTGTGAGGTCGGCCGGGTTGAAGATGATAACCACGTGCTTCACGTCAGGGCAATACTTCTGGATGTCCTTGCCAAGGCCTTCTGCTATCTTGCAGTTGCCTGCCAGCAGGTCTTCGCGGGTCATACCCTCCTTACGTGGTGCACCGCCCGATGAAATGATGTATTTTGCTCCGGTGAATGCAACGGCAGGGTCGGCTGTAGCTGTGATGCATGCATCGACAAATCCCGACTGGCGCATCTCCTCGGCAACTCCTACAGGACCTACCTCTGGTGGAAATACATCATAAAGACAAATGTTTGAAGTGAGGTTCATCATCAGTGCCGACTGAACCATGTTTGAGCCGATCATGCCGCCGGCTCCTACGATAACGAGTTTCTCGTCTGTTAAAAATGCCATAGTTTAATATATTTATTGTTATAGATTATGTGCAAATACTTCGGCAAAGGTAAAAATAATTTGTGACATTACCGCTTGCAAACGACAATTATTTTTGTTTTATGCGTTATTATTTCGTCTGCGAGCCAGACATCATGGGCTAAACGTCAACTGGAGTAGGCATTTTTCCCGCAAGCGATACATGGGCGGTGGCATCGACTTTCATTGCAACACCATCGTTGCAGCCTCGTCTGTTTCCTGCGTATGTTTTACATCCGATGCGTTTTATCAGCGTGTTAGTGTGTTTTCTCAACCGCAGAATCAAGCTTTGTCGTCAATTTATGCATCGTGTCTCAGAAATAATTTGTAAATTTGCCGTGTAAACCTAAAAAATCCGAAAGCAATGAACATCGTAACCGACCGACTCAAAAGCCTGCGCTCGTTTATGGAGCGCGAAGGCATTGACGCGTTTATAACCCCCAGCACCGACCCTCATTGTGGCGAATACATACCCGAGCGGTGGAAGTCGCGCCGCTGGATATCCGGCTTTACGGGCAGCGCCGGCATCAGTGTCGTGACCCGTACGCAAGCAGCCCTGTGGACCGACTCGCGCTATTTCATACAAGCCGCCGAGCAGCTTGAAGGCACCGACTATCAACTCATGAAGGAAAAGATAGAAGGCACACCATCCGTCAGCCAGTGGCTGGGCAGTGTGCTCAGTGCCGGAGCAGTGGTCGGAATCGACGGATGGGTGAACACCGTGGAGGAAGTAGATGCCATGAAACAGGAACTTGCCGAATATGGACTGACACTACGTGCCGACACCGACCCCTATGCCGAGATATGGACCGACCGTCCGGCTGTGCCCGACAGCAAACTGTTCATACAACGCCTCGAATATACAGGCGAAAGTGCAAGCAGCAAGATAGCACGCATCCGCCGGAAGACGGGCGATCACGCCCTGCTCACAACATTCCTCGAAGACATTGCATGGACACTCAACCTGCGTGCCGACGACATCCTATATACACCGTTCTTTGTGAGCTACCTCATCATAACCCCCGACACTGCAACACTCTATATAAATAAGGAGAAGCTGACAGCCGAGGTCGAAGCATATCTGCACGACGAAGGAGTAGGTGTACGGCCTTACGAATGCATAGCATCCGACCTTGCCAAATGCGAACTCACCGTCGAGATCCAACCAAACAAGACCAACTATGCCACATACAAGGCCATACCGCATGTGCTGAAGAAAGAATCGCCTATACCACACATGCTCATGTTTAAGAACCCGACCGAGATAGCCGGCTACCGCCGTGCCATGGAAAAAGACGGCGTTGCAATGGTGAAATGGATGAAGTGGACACTCGAGAACGTGCCGAAGGGCGGGCAGACCGAACTCTCGCTCGCTGCCAAACTCGAGGGATTCCGCCGCGAGCAGCCACTATGCAAAGGCATCAGCTTCGAGAGTATCATGGGCTATGCACACCATGGAGCCATCGTACACTACGACCCGACCCCCGAAACCGACATACCGGTGAAGCCCGAGGGACTGCTGCTCATCGATTCGGGTGGCCAGTATCTTGACGGCACTACCGACATAACACGCACACTGCCGCTCGGACCACTCACCCGCCAGATGCAACGCGACTACACGCTTGTGCTCAAGGGCTGGATCAATCTCGGACGTGCAGTCTTCCCGCGTGGTACCAACGGCACCCAGCTCGACACCCTTGCACGCGCTGACATGTGGCGTTATGGCATCAACTATCTGCATGGTACAGGACACGGAGTGGGGCAATTCATGTCGGTACACGAAAACATCGACCTTCATCAGTTCCGTATGCAGTGGCGGCCGACACCGCTCTTGCCGGGAATGATCATTACCGTGGAGCCCGGCATCTATATAGAAGGCAGTCACGGTGTGCGTCACGAAGACACCATGCTCGTGGTCAATGCCAACTTCACCGGACCAGACGGAAAGGCTGTGGAACCGACTGCCCAGCCATACGACGGCCCTGTGGCAGAAGGCACTACGTTCGGACCATACTATACATTCGAGCACTTGACGGTGTGTCCAATCATCACCAGCCCCATCATTGTCGATATGCTCACCGCCGAAGAACGCAACTGGTTCAACCGCTATCAGCAGACGGTATATGACCGGCTGGCACCACATCTTGACGACGAACACCGCGCATGGCTCTACGATGTGACTCGTGCCATCTGATGCGACAGAGTCGTCCATTTCATCTGTTTTACAACACAAAATCCAAATCGGTCGTCAGGCAGTTATCATCATTGCACTAATGACCGGTTTGGTTTTAATTTACGACCTCAAATCTTCAAAAATGTGAAATAATACTAAAAAGCGCATAAGATGTTTGGCCGAATGAAAAATAATACGTAACTTTGCAGCGAATAGTGAGTGTCCACTGCTTGTGTGGACAAATCCGAACCCACAACAAACTACCGACGAAAAGATGGAGAAAACTTTGGTAATACTCAAGCCGAGTGCCGTGCAGAGAGCCATTGTAGGCGAAGTGACTGCACGATTTGAAAAGAAAGGATTGCGACTTTGTGGCATGAAAATGATGCAACTTACCGACGAGTTGCTCAACAAACATTATGCCCACCTTGCCAACAAACCGTTCTTTCAGCGCATAAAAGACTCGATGATGGCCGCTCCGGTGGTGTGCTGCTGCTATGAAGGTGTGGATGCAGTCGAAACTGTACGTACCATGACTGGCAGTACCAACGGTCGCAAGGCTGCGCCGGGTACCATACGTGGCGACTACGGCATGAGCTTCCAGGAAAACATCATACACACATCGGATTCTCCTGAAAATGCAGTGGCCGAACTGGCCCGGTTCTTCAAAGCCGACGAGATTTTCGACTACAAGCAATCTACCTTCCAGTTCCTCTACGCAAACGACGAGTATTGAAGACATCAAAACATCAAAAAACAATAAACATACCAACCAAACCCATGCCTAACTTGAAACATACAATCATCTACATGGCCGTGTCGGTTATGAGCCTCAGTGCTACAGCGCAGGATCTGCTCGCAAATCGTGCGCCGTCGGACCGCAAACTCACCGACCTGAAGGCTGTGAAAATAAACAATACGAAGGCAGTAATAGACCTCAGCAACCCTGCCGGCGACATATATGCCACTTGGGACAACACATCGGCACTTGTGGCACCAGGCACCCTGCCTGCAAACTTCAAGGTTGACCTGCGAGGATATGCAATGCCGACCACAAGCCGCAAGGTGACATCCAAATACGGCCCACGATGGGGAAAACAACACAAGGGACTCGACATCAAGGTGTATATGGGCGATACTATATACGCTGCATTCGATGGCAAGGTCCGAATCTCTAAGTTCAACGCTGGTGGATGGGGCTACTACCTCGTGATACGTCATCCAAACGGACTGGAGACACTCTACGGTCACTTGAGCCGGCAACTGGTGAAGGAAGACCAGATTGTGCGTGCCGGCCAACCGATAGGACTGGGAGGAGCCACCGGAAAAGCAACCGGTACACACCTGCATTTCGAGACACGTCTGTTGGGACAAGCCATAAACCCGGCACTGCTGTTCGACTTTGAATCACAAGACGTCACAGGCGACTTCTATGTGGTGAAGAACGGAACGATACAGAATTCGAAAAAATCGGCAGTGGCAAGCACATTGCAAGTGCAGAGCCGGGAACCGGAAACCGTGACATTAGCCGACAGGCCGCAGACACAGGCCGAAGCCAACACGGAGAATCAGGAAACAAACCCCGACACACCCGAACCTACAGCACAGAAACGTGAGGTGACATACGTGGTGAAAGACGGCGACAACCTGTTCCGTATAGCACAAAACCACGGACTCACACTCGACCAGCTATGCAGGCTCAACGGACTGAAACCAAACAGCCTCATTGTGCGTGGACAGGTGCTGAAGTGCTCATGAACCGAAGTGAAACAAATCAATGGACGATAAGAGGATTTAACAGAAACTGATGTGAAGCGGAAAGGAAGTTAAGAGGACATTACTGGATAAGTGAAGACAGATAATCGAGTATGGTCCCTTTAACTTCCTTTTCGACTTCCTTCCAGCAGAATACAACTATCATAAGAAAATGGCAGAAACCTCAGAACAATTCAAACAGGAGATGTCCAAATGCCGTCAGGTGTTTGCCTCGAAACTATACGACTACGGAGCCTCGTGGCGTATATTGCGTCCGGCATCGGTAACCGACCAAATACTCATCAAGGCCAAGCGCATTCGCAGCCTCGAAGTGAAAGGGGTGTCGATGGTGGGCGAAGGCATATACCCAGAGTTCCAGGCCATAGTAAACTACGGAATCATTGGCCTCATACAACTTGCCAATGGATATGCCGATACTGTGGATATGACGGCCGATGAAGCCATGAACCAATACGACAACTATGCGCAGCAGGCACTCGACCTCATGATAAAGAAAAATCACGACTACGACGAGGCATGGCGCTCAATGCGTGTGAGCTCTTACACCGACCTCATCCTGCAGAAAATAAACAGGACAAAGGAGATTGAAGGGCACGACGGCAAGACACTAGTATCGGAAGGGATAGATGCCAACTATCTTGACATGATTAACTATTCGGTGTTCGGACTTATAAAACTCGACGAGGGCTGATGAAAGGCAAGGCAAGATACATCGTTGTGAATATACTGACCAATCTGAGTCGTATGCTGCTGGCGGCAACATTCCTCTTCTCCGGATTCGTAAAAGCCAACGACCCGCTCGGAACAGTGTATAAACTCGAAGACTACTTTGCGGCGTGGGGCATTACAGGCATCCCATATTTGATGGTGCTAAGCCTGACGCTGCTGATGGTAATTGTAGAGTTCGGACTCGGTGTATATCTGCTTTTCGGAATGCGACGCCGCATCGTGTCGAGACTGACAGTGGCATTCATGACCATCATGACACTGTTCACTGTATATATAGCAATATTCAATCCGGTGAGCGACTGTGGCTGCTTTGGCGATGCAATCATCCTCAGTAACACACAGACATTGGTCAAGAACATTGTGCTGCTGGCTTGTGCCCTGATTGTGGCACGATGGTATAAAATGCAACAGCAACTCATCAACCGACAAGTATATTGGATAGTATCAACACTTGCCATGCTTGGCATACTGGCATACTGCATATATTGCATATACACGCAGCCGGTGGTTGACTTCAGACCATACAGAGTCGGCACCGACCTGCGTCGCTTGGTGGAAGTGCCGGCCGAACAGCGTCCGCAGTTTGAAGTGACAATTGTATATGAACGCGATGGAGAAACTATGGAAATCGGCATTGATGACGATGACCCCGACTCTACCTGGACATATGTAGAGACACGGCGCAAGGAAATATCCAAGGCTGACAAAAACATAATTAACGACTTCTACATAAACGATGCAGCTGGCGACGATGTCGCATCCGACATATTGTCAGATCCGGGATACACCATGTTGCTTACAGCACCGGTACTACATGCGGCCGACCAAAGCATCATGGACAGAATAAATAACCTGTACGATTTGGCACAGCAGACTGATGAGCTCAGTTTTGTAGCACTGACAGCTGCCGACGCTGACACACGAGCCAGATGGACAGACTATACAGGAGCTGAATACCAATTCTTTATTGCTGATGAACGCACACTCAAGACGATGGTGCGTGCAAACCCGGGACTAATGTTGCTGCACGATGGTGTGGTGATAAAGAAATGGAGCAACTGGAATTTCCCTGATACAGAACAAATAAATGATATTATAACTCAATAAACAAAACAAATCATGAGAAAGAAAATCGTAGCAGGTAACTGGAAAATGAACAAAAACCTGCAAGAAGGTGTTGCACTCGCAACCGAACTTAATGAAGTGTTGAAAGCAGAAAAACCAAACTGTGATGTAGTAATCTGCACACCATTCATTCACCTTGCAACAGTGTCGGGCATAATCGATCACAACGTGATAGGTCTTGGTGCAGAGAACTGTGCCGACAAGGCATCTGGAGCATATACAGGCGAAGTCAGTGCCGAGATGGTTAAATCAACCGGTGCCGAGTATGTAATCCTGGGTCACTCAGAGCGTCGCGAATACTACAACGAAACACCTGAGATTCTGAAGGAGAAAGTAGATCTTGCCCTTGCCAATGGTCTCAAGGTTATCTTCTGTATAGGCGAGAGCCTGGCACAGCGTGAAGCTAACGAACAGAACGCAGTAGTGAAGGCCGAACTTGAAGGAAGTGTATTCCACCTCACTGCCGAGCAGTTTGCAAACATCGTAATTGCATACGAGCCAATTTGGGCTATCGGTACAGGTAAGACCGCTACCAGCGACCAGGCAGAGGAAATACATGCTTACATCCGTAGCATCGTTGCAGGAAAATATGGTCAGGCAGTAGCCGACAATACTTCAATCCTCTATGGTGGTTCATGCAAGGCTTCCAATGCTCCTGAACTCTTTGCAAAGCCTGACATCG
>CAMHPM010000007.1 GCA_946187025.1 uncultured Prevotellaceae bacterium | reverse complement strand
TGGGCATGTATGCCGAGGCTGAGCAGAAGCGATATGATTGTCAATACTGTTTTCATGATACTCTGTGTGTATTGATGAAGTAACTATGCCGCAAAGATAGACATTTTATGTGAAACGAAGAAGTATAATGCGCACAAAATTAATATGTAAGGGGTGATAAATACTCGTTATATTATTAAATCGGTGCGCATTGTGTCAAATATAAGTATGTACTCAAACTGATGTCAACGTGCAATGACGTTGTCGAACGTGAATTGCTTTAGTGTTACGTCGGGTTGTTTTATCTTCAGTGTGAATGTCTCACCTTTCTTAAACTGTGGCAACGAAAGTATGCTGCTGCTCTGTTGCATGGAGAAAGGTATGTCGAAGCTGAAGAGTTCCTTACCGCTTTTGTCGATTACGACGAGTGTCTTGCCTTTCGGACACGGAAGTCCTGACAGCACGACAGTTGGTTGTGTGTCGGCACCCTCGGCTGGTGCTGTTGCTTCGCCACCCATCGAGCCTCCCATGCCAAACACGGTACCTCCGGTGAGTAGCATTGGCGAGAAGTCGCAGTCGAAAGCTTCTTCGGGCGAACCGGTTTGTGAGCATGAGATGACTGTTCCGCCTGTTACAGTGATGGCACCTGCACCACGTGAGTTGGAATCGATGGCATCGTTGCCCTTGCTCCACACAAATGTGTTGCCTCCGTTGAACACAATTTTGCCACTCGAATTCATGCCGTCGTCGTGCGACTTGATGTGTAGCTTGCCTCCGTTTATCGTGATTCCCTGCTTACCCTCAAGGCCTTCAGCACCTGCCGACTGTGTTTCGAGCTTTATGTCGCCGCCGTTTATGATTACGCTGCCTACCACCTTCACGGCTTTTGCGCTGCCGTTGTATTTACGTTTTGCAAAACCCATACCGCGTTCTTCGTTTTCGGTATCAGCAAACAGCAACTGACGTATTGAGTCGCTAATCTCGATGTTGTTGCCACGACCACCGAAACCACCGAATCCGCCGAAGCCTCCGCCGGGGCCTCCGAATCCTTCTTCACCATCGGGACGACCGAAACCACCGAATCCGCCGCCGAAGCCACCGAAGTCGGGCATCTCGCCGCTGGCCATCATCTCCTCGAATCGTTTGCGCCCCTCTTCCATCATGCGTTGCATGGTCGAGTCGTTCATCTCGCCTCGCGGTCCTCCAAAGCCTCGTGGCCCTCCGAAACCTCCACCGGGACCACCGAATCCACCAAACCCACCTGCGAATCCTCCACCGAATCCCGGCATCTCACCGTCAGGGCCTTCTTCGTCGTCAGATCCTCCGAAACCTCCGAAGCCACCCATAGGGCCACCGAATCCTCCCATGCCCCATCCGCTGGCTTCGCTCACGAAGTTGCCGCTGGTGATGATGTCGATTTTGGCATCGTTGACTACAAGATCGCCTCCACACTTGATTCCCTTACCACCATCGCCTGTCATGCGGATGGTGAGCTGGCAGTCGGAGAGGGTCATCGTGGAATCCGACTTCAACCCTTTCTTGTCAACACTCGACAGGTTGATGCTGAGCTCACCACCCAGGATTGTGAGTGTGCTGCCCGAGTTGATTCCGTTGCCTGTGTCTGAAGTGATGTCGATCTTGCCCATCGACTTTTTTACTTCTACATATTCCTTTGCAGCAATGGCACTCTTTGAGTGTGCCACCACGCTGAGTGTGCCTCCACCCTCGAGTTCGAGGTGCCCCTTGGTATATAGACATGCTTTGTGCAGCGTGTCGGGGCCGTCTTCAAGATAGTTTGAAGTACCCGCTTCGATGTTCACCTTCATGCGCTTACCACATTTCAGGTTGATGGCAGCCCCATCGGTGGAATGCAAATGCAGACCCTTGAGGCTGACGGTAGTTTTATATGTACCATTATAAATGAATTGTCCGTTGTCGCTCTTTCCGCTGAGCACAAACTCCACCTCCTTGTCGGTAAGGCTGTTATCGACAGTGACCCGTGCACCGTCGGTTGTAACACTCACACCCTTCACTTTGTTGGCCACAGTGGCTTTGTTGCCATCATATTTGATAGTGACCGTAGTCTTATCGGCAGCATGTGAAGCCATCATGCCTGCCAGCATCATGGAGCCGGTCAGCATTGCGTTGAGCAGATAATGTCTGAAATCCGATTTGTTCATATATTGATTTTATAGTTGTTTATGTTTGTCATCAATGCCATTCTAAAGGCTGAAATACATCCCTTTGCACACAAAAAGAGATGCGCAGAAACCTCGAAAGTTTAATTCATGCAACCTAAAAAAAGTATCTACGGAGGCAAAAAACCATGCTGAAATTGCAAAAATACCACCAGTTGCAGCAAAAAAAAGCGTGTGTGCAGTAAAAAAAGTCGATTGTCAATTGTCAATTGTCGATTATTTACTACCTTTGCAGCCGCAAATGTAATGTGTAGCGTAGTTTACATCAGCATTTTGCATAAAGCCCAGATGGCGGAATCGGTAGACGCGCTGGTCTCAAACACCAGTGGGGCAACCCGTGCCGGTTCGACCCCGGCTCTGGGTACGAGCCAAGACTCGACAACAATCGCTAAACCTTTACAAACAAAGGCTTAGCGATTTTTCTTTTTAAACAACAAATATTTTATTATTTTTTGTTCTTTAACATCTTCTTCTGTTCGCTTGCCAAACGGCGTTCTACCTTTTTGACATCTTCTGCAGGAGGAAGATTTTCTGGGATAATACCTCGCTCTGTGAGCATCTTACGAACAGCGGCATTATTGTCAACATGTTCCCGTGTGATGGATGCTTCGCCTTGAAGGTCTTTGGCTTGCACATTGACACTTGTCATCTCCGCAGCGAAGTCTTTTGCCTTGATGCTTATAGTGGGAAGGAAATCGGCAAGAGGACGGCCTTGTGGCATCCCCAACTTGCGTTTCATCATGTTTGTGCTCAAACGGAAGAGTGCCTGATCCCCTTTGGAACGGATAACAGCGAAAGTCTGGTCATTTACTCCACGTTCATACAAGATGCCTGAAAGTTTTCGTTCTGTCTCCTGCAATTTGGCTCGTGCTTTAACTCGCTCAACTTCCAAAAGTCGTTGCTCTATCAGTTCTGCACGGCGGGTTTGAACTGCAAAATAAGTCTGTGCAAAAGCAATCTGCGGCTTTCTTGGGTCGCCATTCTGTGCGACCAGATAGCAAGCATAGCGGGTAAGCATAATGTCATCCACTTCTCGCTGAGCACCTTTTCCTGCAGTTATCATCTTATTGACGTCAATAAAATGATCCAATATATTCTGTCCTACATTGGCACATGCCTCTTTTGCCTTCGCAATAACATTTGTAAAGTTTTGCCAAAGACTATATCCGAATAACTTTTGCAAATCCCTTGCACTCCAGCATTCAGTTTCGTCAATCATGCAAACCGCATCTTCGTAACTCTTAAATAGAGCCAGTATTTCTTCTTTCTTCATAACAATAATAGTTCTTGGTTATAGAATCTTTCCATCGGCATCGAACTCCACTTCCAGCAGATCTTTTATATCAACCTGGAGCAGACGGGCGATTTCTACGAATTGCGCCATGGAGGGCTGTATCTTGTTGGTTTTCCAGCGGGAGACAGTCATGTCGGTGACCCCCATCTGCTCGGCAAGCCAACGGTTGGTAATCTGCTTGTCGGCCAACACCACTCTGATTCTGTTTTGGCAATCTTTCTTCGTCATTTATTTTTGATTTTAGCTATTTACATGTGCAAAGATAAACATAATTTGTTAAACCACCTAACTTGATGTTGAATAATATCTCGTTTTTAGCACTTTTTGTGTTCCTGACTTCTTGTTTTACATCTGTCTCAATCAAATTACACAGTGCCTTTTCGCATTTAGCTGTTGATGGCATCCTCTTTCAGCTTGTCAACGGCATGGGTGTATTTCTCGGTGTGCTTCAGTCCGCTATGGCCGAGTAGGCTTGCAACGGGCTTGATATTGGCACCGTTGTTGTTTAGTATTGTGGTTGCGAGTGCGGAGTCGCGGGGTCGCGAGTGCGGAGTCGCGGGGTCGCGAGTGCGGAGTTACAAAAACATTGGCCGGGACATTAACATTATAATATAATTATTGCGTGGGTATATAAAAAACTTGCTAACTATAAAAACTGCAAACATAAATAATGCTCCAGCTGCAAACATGCTTTGGCCGCAAGGTTTTCAGCGTTGGAATGCCATGTTTCTATAGCTTAAGTTTATTACCGCTGACAGATATTATTGCGTAGATTGTTGCGGCTTGTCAGGGCAAATACTTATTCTCACTTTGAGGTGTAACTGTGCAAGAAATTGATACCTTCAGTGTGCGCTTTGATTAGTTTTGTTACTCAAAACAGCACGAAGTGTGCTTTTTTTGTGGTTTGCTGCTTATTTTTCGGAATAAAATTGCTAATTTTGCAGTCGAATTGCGTGGCACGATGCCATTGCTGTTGAATAGACATATAGGAAAATCAAAATTATAACAAACTAAAGATTATGCTAAAAATCATTGTACTGGCAAAGCAGGTGCCCGACACTCACAACGTGGGACCTGAGGCCATGACACCCGAGGGCACAGTCAACCGTGCTGCCCTGCCTGCTGTGTTCAATCCCGAGGACTTGAACGCACTGGAGCAGGCCATCCGTCTGAAAGAAAAGAATCCAGGCTCGACCATCACCATGCTGACCATGGGACTGCCCAAAGCCACCGAAGTGCTGCGCGAAGGTCTGTATCGCGGTGCCGACTGTGGCATACTGCTCACCGACCGCGCCTTAGGTGGTGCCGACACTTTGGCCACCAGCTACTCGCTGGCTCAGGCTATCAAGAAGATAGGCGACTACGACATCATCCTCTGCGGACGTCAGGCAATCGACGGCGATACAGCACAGGTAGGTCCGCAGGTGGCCGAGAAACTTGGCTTGACACAGATTACTTACACCGAGGAAATACTGGAGTGCGACAAGCATCACATCGTGGCACGCCGCCACATCGACGGTGGTGTCGAGACTGTGGAAGGCCCTATGCCTATCGTGGTGACCGTGAACGGCAGTGCTGCTCCGTGCCGCAGCCGCAACGTGAAGCGCATCATGGCCAACAAGCACACCGAATTTACCGTGTGGGGTGCAGCCGACATCGATGCCGACCCAATGCAGATTGGTAAGGCAGGAAGCCCTACCAACGTGAAGACAGTGAAGAGCATCGTGTTCAAGGCCAAGGAGTCGAAGACCCTGACCAGCAGCGACGAGGATATTGACAACCTGATGAAAGAACTTATTGAATCAAACACTATCGGATAAATGAATAACGTATTTGTATATTGTGAACTCGAAGGCAACAAGGTTGCCGACGTGAGTTTGGAGCTTTGCACCAAAGGTCGCAAGCTCGCCAACCAACTGGGCGTACAACTGGAAGCCATACTTATCGGCTCAGGTCTCGATGGTGTTGAAAAGCAAGTAATACCTTACGGAGTTGACCGCGTACACGTGTTTGACGACGCGCGCCTCTTCCCCTACACCTCGCTGCCACACACATCGGCAGTCGTAAACCTGTTTAAAGAAGAACAACCACAGATATGCCTGCTCGGCGCCACTGTCATCGGTCGCGACCTCGGCCCACGCGTTTCGTCGGCACTGCATTCAGGACTGACCGCCGACTGCACCCAGCTCGAAATCGACGACTTCGACATGAAGGTGAAGGAAGGCGACCAGTTCGTCGACAAGCACTACGAGAACCAGCTCATGCAGATTCGTCCTGCATTCGGAGGCTCCATCATCGCTACAATCGTCAACCCTGAGCACCGTCCACAGATGGCAACAGTGCGCGACGGAGTGATGAAGAAAGAGATTCTCGACCCCGACTACAAGGGTGAAGTCATCAAGCACGAAGTAGGCAAGTATGTGCCTGAGACCGACTACGTGGTACACGTGCTCGACCGTCACGTCGAGGCAGCCAAGCACAACCTCAAGGGTGCCAGCATCATCGTGGCCGGCGGCTACGGAGTGGGAAGCAAGGAAGGTTTCGACCTCATCTTCCGTCTCGCCAAGGAAATCCACGCCGAGGTAGGTGCCAGCCGTGCAGCTGTCGATGCAGGATGGATCGACCACGACCGTCAGATTGGTCAGACAGGTGTCACCGTACGTCCGAAGGTATATATCGCCTGCGGTATCAGCGGAGCCATCCAGCACATCGCCGGCATGAAGGAGTCGGGCATCATCATCTCGATCAACAACGACCCCAACGCACCAATCAACCAGATTGCCGACTACAACATCTGCGGCAACCTCGAAGACGTTCTGCCAAAACTCATAAAGTATTATAAGAAGAATAATAAGTAAAAAACAGACCGGACCCTCTCCCCCGACCCTCCCCCTTTATGGGGAGGGAGGCCGCGGAAATACTATCCGGACGGCTCTCCCCATAAAGGGGGAGATGTCCGAAGGACAGAGAGGGTCTATAATAGATTTCTATGAACTCATACACAGACAACCCACAGATAAAGTTCCACATGGAACACCCACTGATGCAGCGCATCGTGGAACTCAAGGAACGCGGCTTCGAGGACAAGGACCAGTATGACTATGCTCCACAGGACTTCGAAGACGCAATGGACAGCTACGACAAGGTGCTCGAAGTGGTAGGCGACATCAACGCCAACGTGATTGCACCCAACGCTGAGGACGTGGACAGCGAGGGACCTCACTGCGCCGACGGACGCGTGACCTACGCTGCCAAGACCTACGAAAACCTCGACGCAACACGCAAGGCAGGCCTCAACGGCATGACCATGCCTCGCCGTTACGAAGGTCTGAACCTGCCTGTGACCGTATATACCGCAGCCAACGAAATCGTCAGTGCAGGCGATGCAGGCTTCGAAAACATATGGTCGCTCCAAGACTGTATCGAAACACTCTACTGCTTCGGCAACGAAGAGCAGCGAAAGAAATACATACCACGCGTTTGTGCAGGCGAAACCATGTCGATGGACCTCACCGAACCAGATGCCGGTTCCGACCTCCAGTCGGTCATGCTGCGTGCAACCTACGACGAGAAGGAAGACTGCTGGCGTCTGAACGGTGTGAAGCGATTCATCACCAACGGCGACAGCGACATTCACCTCGTGCTGGCTCGTAGCGAAGAAGGCACACGCGACGGTCGCGGACTCTCGATGTTCATCTACGACAAGCGCAACGGAGGTGTCAACGTGCGCCGCATCGAGAACAAACTCGGTATCCACGGAAGTCCTACATGCGAACTCACCTACAAGAACGCCAAGGCAGAACTCTGCGGCGACCGCAAGCTCGGACTCATCAAGTACGTGATGTCGCTCATGAACGGAGCACGCCTCGGTATCGCTGCACAAAGTGTCGGCATACAGCAGGCAGCATGGGAAGAAGCCCTGGCATACGCCAACGACCGCCGTCAGTTTGGCAAGGAAATCATCAACTTCCCAGCCGTTTACGACATGATAGCCACCATCCGCGCCAAGCTCGATGCCGGACGCAGCCTGCTCTACCAGTGCTCACGCTACGTAGATATCTACAAGGCACTCGAAGACATCGCTCGCAGCCGCACACTCACACCCGAGGAGCGTCAGGAGATGAAGAAGTACAGCCGTCTGGCCGATGCATTCACTCCGCTGGCCAAGGGTATGAACAGCGAGTTTGCAAACCAAAGCTCATACGATGCCATACAGGTACACGGAGGTAGCGGATACATGCAGGAGTACAAGTGTCAGCGCCTTTATCGCGATGCCCGCATCACCAGCATCTACGAAGGTACAACCCAGTTGCAGACAGTGGCCGCACTGCGCTACATCACCAACGGAACCTACACCGACGTGATCAAGGCCACCACCGAGGAACTGAAAGCCAACGCCTGCGAGCACTGCACACCAGTCATCGCCCGCATCGAGGCCATGACACAGAAGCTCGAAGAAGCAACAGCACACGCCAAGTCGTTCGAAAACCAAGACGTAATCGACTTCTGCGGCCGCAAGCTCTACGAGATGACTGCCTACACCATCATGGCACAGCTTCTGCTGGGCGACACTCAGCGCAACGCCGACCTCTTCCATAAGAGCCTCACCGTGTTTATGAACCATGCCGAGAGCGAGATTGCACGCCACTACAACTACGTGATGTGCATCACTCCGGAAACTCTCGAGGCTTACAAATAAACCGTTGAAAGAAAAACTAACAACTGCATACGCCCCGATGTCTGAACCGGCATTGGGGCGTGTGCTGTCTTACAACTATATGTCACATTGCCTTTATTGCACACACGCATAATAATTGGCATTTTTATATATTTTGACCGCGAAGTAATTGAAGTATCAGAGATTATTTGGTATTTACTATTTTTATTCGTAACTTTGTAGCCCAATATACACACTTAGAAACTAATAATCACAAAGAAACTCACAATGGAATACAATTTCAGGGAGATAGAGAAGAAGTGGCAGCAGCGATGGGTAGAACAAGGCACCTATCATGTGACTGAGGATGCAGGAAAAAAGAAATTTTATGTGCTCAACATGTTTCCTTACCCATCGGGTGCAGGACTGCATGTGGGCCATCCACTCGGATACATAGCCAGCGACATCTACGCACGCTACAAGCGTCTGCAGGGTTTCAACGTGCTGAATCCAATGGGCTATGATGCCTACGGATTGCCTGCCGAGCAATACGCAATACAAACCGGACAACACCCGGAAGTGACTACGGTGGAGAACATCAACCGCTATCGCGAACAACTCGATAAGATCGGTTTCTGTTTCGACTGGGATCGTGAGGTCCGCACGTGTAATCCAAACTATTATCACTGGACACAATGGGCATTCCAGCGCATGTATAACTCGTTCTACTGCAACCGATGCCAGATGGCCCAACCTATCGAACAACTCATCAAACATTTTGAGGAGAAAGGTACGGAAGGGCTGGATGTAGCACAAAGCGACGAACTCACCTTCACGGCTGAAGAGTGGAAGGCAATGAGCGAGAAACAACAGAGTGAAACCCTGATGAACTACCGCATTGCATTCTTGGGCGAGACAATGGTGAACTGGTGTCCGAAGCTCGGCACCGTGTTGGCCAACGACGAGGTGGTCGATGGCGTGAGTGTGCGTGGCGGATACCCTGTGGAACAGAAACGTATGCGCCAGTGGTGCCTGCGTGTCAGCGCCTATGCACAGCGACTGCTCGACGGCCTCGATACCATCGACTGGAGCGAATCGATAAAAGAAACGCAGCGCAACTGGATCGGGCGTTCAGAAGGTACTGAAGTTGAATTCCAGATTGCCGACAGCGATAAGTCGTTCACCATATTTACCACACGTGCCGACACTATGTTCGGAGTTACATTCATGGTGTTGGCTCCAGAGAGTGAACTGGTTGAGACGGTGACTACAGCCGAGCAGAAGGCAGAGGTAGATAAATATCTTGCATACGTGAAGGGTCGCACCGAGCGTGAACGCCAGATTGACCACAAGGTGACAGGCGTGTTCAGTGGTTCGTATGCCATCAATCCTTTCACAGGCGAGAAGAACCCGATATGGATAAGCGAATATGTACTTGCAGGCTATGGCACCGGTGCCATCATGGCCGTACCGGCCCACGACTCGCGCGACTATGCGTTTGCCCGCCATTTCGGTCTGCCTATCATTCCGCTCATCGAAGGAGCCGATGTGAGCGAAGAGAGCTATGATGCCAAAGAGGGCATTGTGACCAACTCGCCACGAAAAGATGCAACACCATACTGCGACCTCTCGCTCAACGGACTGACGGTGAAGGAAGCCATTGCAGCAACAAAGAAATACGTGGAAGCACACAAGCTGGGACGAGTGAAGGTGAACTACCGCCTGCGCGATGCCATCTTCTCGCGTCAGAGATACTGGGGCGAACCATTCCCGGTATATTATAAGAACGGCATTCCGCAGATGATACCAGAGGACTGCCTGCCAATCGAACTGCCCGAAGTAGATAAGTTCCTGCCTACAGAAACAGGCGAACCACCACTTGGCAACGCAACCCGATGGGCATGGGACGAAACCAACAAGCAAATAGTGGACAACTCGCTTATCGACCAGAAGACAGTATTCCCTATCGAACTTTATACCATGCCAGGATTTGCCGGCTCATCGGCCTACTACCTGCGATACATGGATCCGCACAACGACAAGGCATTGCTCAGCACCGAGGCTGCCAACTATTGGCAGAACGTAGATTTGTATGTCGGCGGTAGCGAACATGCAACAGGCCACTTGATTTACAGCCGCTTCTGGAACAAGTTCTTGTTCGACCTGGGAGTGAGTGTGAAGGAAGAACCATTCCAGAAACTCATTAACCAAGGCATGATTCAGGGTCGCAGCAACTTTGTATATCGCATAAAGGACACCAACACCTTTGTGAGCTACGGACTGAAAGACCAATACGATGTGACACCAATACATGTGGATGTGAACATCGTGGCCAACGACCAACTCGACATCGAGGCATTCAAGGCATGGCGTCCGGAATACAACACTGCAGAGTTCATACTCGAAGACGGCAAATACATCTGCGGATGGGCCATCGAGAAGATGTCGAAATCGATGTTCAACGTGGTGAACCCCGACATGATTGTAGAGCGTTTCGGTGCCGACACCCTGCGTCTGTATGAGATGTTCCTCGGACCTGTAGAACAGAGTAAGCCTTGGGACACCAACGGAATAGACGGCTGTCACCGCTTCTTGAAGAAAGTGTGGGCGCTCTTCTTCGACAAAGACGGCAAACTGGCTCTCAACGATGCCGAACCGACTCGCGACGAACTGCGCTCGTTGCACAAGCTGATAAAGAAAGTGAGCGAAGACATCGAGAACTTCTCGTTCAATACATCGGTGGCTGCATTCATGATTTGTCTCAACGAACTCTCATCGCTCAAGAGCCGTAACCGCAAGGTAGCAGAACAACTCGTGATACTGATGGCACCATTCACCCCACACCTCTGTGAGGAACTGTGGGAAGCGCTGGGTCATGCCGGCAGCGTATGTGATGCAGAGTGGCCACAGTTCTGTGAAGACTACTTGAAGGAAGACTCGATGAAGATGATGGTGGCCTTCAACGGCAAAGCACGCTTCCCGATGGAGTTCCCTGTAGGTACGGAGCAGCAAGCGATAATCGATGCCGCACTGGCCGACCCGCAGTCGAAGAAGTGGACCGAGGGATTCAGTGTCGTGAAGGTGATTGTGGTTCCAGGCAAGATGATAAACGTAGTGTTAAAGCCTGCAAAATAATCAAAGGATGGGACAGAAAGCAAAAATCATCTGGGATGAACTGTCGGTGTATATCTATATCACCATCGGACTCATCATCTATGGTACGGGTGTGACCCTCTTCATGCTTCCGTATGAGGTGACTTCGGGTGGAGTGACAGGTATTGCATCGCTCATTTACTTCGCCACCGGTTTTGAGGTACAAAACTCATACCTCATCATGAATGCCTTCCTGCTTTTGGCTGCTGTCAAGATACTGGGATGGAAGTTCTGTGTGAAGACCATCTATGGCGTATTTTTCCTGACATTCTACATGTGGCTCCTGCAGCGATTGGTGCTCGATGCTGACGGCAACCTGCCGCGACTGGTGCAGGACCAGACATTCATGGCAGTGGTTCTGGGAGCTGTGGCCGAGGGCATCGGACTTGGCATCTGCTTCTCACACGACGGAAGTACAGGTGGCACCGATATAATTGCTGCCATCGTACATAAATACAAAGACATATCGCTCGGACAAGTCATCATGCTGTGCGACTGCATCATCATTTCGTCGTCGTACTTTGTGTTTGTCGATAAATATGGCGAGGCAGTGGCATGGCAGAAGATAGTGTTCGGATTCGTGACATTCATCATAGCTGGTGTTACACTCGACTACTCGATGAACCGTACGCGACAGTCGGTGCAATTCATGATTTTCTCGCGCAACTACCGCAAGATTGCCGACAAAATCAATTCCACAGGACGTGGTGTGACGGTGCTCGACGGACAGGGATGGTACACCAAGACCGAACGTAAAGTCGTGGTATGTCTGGTACGTAAGCGTGAGGCAACGCAGATATTCCAGATGATAAAGTCGGTCGATCCATACTGCTTCGTCTCGATGGCAAATGTGCAGGGAGTGTATGGCGAGGGATTCGACCCGATGAAGGCAAAGATAAAGAAAGCAAAACCTACACTCGTGTTTGCAACCAACAACGAACATAAGCTTGAAGAAGTGCGCAAGATGGTGGGCGACAAGTTTGAGATACGCAGTCTCGACGACATCAACTGCCATATGGAACTACCGGAAACCTCGGATACACTGGAAGGCAACGCATTGCAGAAGGCACAGTTTGTGAAACGATTCTATGGGTTTGACTGCTTTGCCGACGATACAGGCCTTGAATGCACTGCCTTGGGAGGCGAACCAGGAGTACATACCGCACGATATGCTACCGATGGACACGACAACGAGGCCAATATGAACAAACTGCTTGCAAACCTCGAGGGAAAAGACGACCGTTCGGCGCAGTTCAGGACGTCGATAGCACTCATATACAAAGGTCAGACATACACTTTCGAAGGTACAGTGAAGGGCTCGATAGCTACCGAGCGCCATGGAAACGAAGGATTCGGATACGACCCTATATTCATCCCGGAAGGTCATAACGAGACCTTTGCACAACTCGGAGCCGACATCAAGAACAACATAAGCCACAGGGCGCGTGCCGTCAAGATGTTGTGCGATTTCCTTAAGAGTAACTAAGATTATTTAATCCACATGATGCGCAATCAACACATACTACAATGTCTGCTCTTGTCGATATGCTCCATGTGCCTATGCTCGATAAGCGCACTGGCAGCATATGGCGACTGGACCGTTCATGCAGCATATCACAACGCAAGTAAGGTGGTCGAATTCGAAGGCCTCATATACGTCCTGAGCGATGGTGGCCTGTATAGCTACGACCCCGATGATACCACTGTCGAGACCTATGACAAAGCGTCGTTGCTGAGCGATAATGGTATCTTCGACATTGTAAGTAACAATGCCACACACCAACTCGTCATCATCTACACCAATGGTAATATCGATCTGCTCAATGCAAACGGACAGTTATACAACATGCCCGACCTCAAGGAGACCTCTGCATTGGCCGATAAAACCATCAACAGCGTTTATGTGTCGGGCAGCGATGTATATATATCAACCAACTCGGGCATTGTGGTGCTTGATACACGCAGACGTGTGATTTCCAACACCTATAACTTCGGACACATCGTCAGTTCCATTATCATCGACAACGGCACCATCATTGCCGTCACCCCCGACGGATTCTATACAGGCAACCTCAGCGACAACCTGCTCGATGCCAACAACTGGAAATGCAAATCGACATCAAAGTTTCAAAAGATATTCAATGTGGAAGGTACATATTTCATCATTCCCACGTGGTTGCAGCTACGCTACATATCCGACAAGGAGACACTGGCTGTGGGATATGTCGATAACGCCAACTTCACAAGTTTTAGCATCATCGACGGCAAGCTCTTCTGTTTCGGAGCCAACGAAATAGTCACCGTTGACAAAGACCGCAATATCAAACGCTATCCCAATCCTGGCATAGTGTATGTTTGCAAGACAGACAATACCCTTTGGGCAGCATGTGGCACCGAGGGACTGAAAGGCTATAAGTTTGACGACACCGACGGATTCACCCCCACCGTATCGTCAGTCATACCAAACAGCCCTATGCGCAACTATTTCTACAAGTTACAGATGTACGATGGCCGACTGCTCTCTGTTGGCGGATGCCTTGAATACCCGGCAGTGGAACGCACGTTTACAGTCATGAAATACGAAAATCATGAATGGACCACATTCGAGGAAGAGCCTCTGCATAGCGAACTTGGCGATTTCTGTTTCCGTAACGCATTCTCTATCGTGCAAGACCCCAACGACTCCGAACATCATTATGTGGGCGGCTCGATAGGTATTGTGGAATACAAAGACTATAAATACGTAAACCTCATAAACCACACCAACTCACCACTCACCTCCATCCTGCCCGACGACCACTACGATAATTTCTATGTTCGCACCACCGGACTCAACTACGACTCACAGCATAACCTGTGGATGTTTAATAACGAGTGCGACACCGTACTGCGAATATTAGGTGCCGACGGCCGCTGGATTGCATACTACAGCGAGGCCATTGCCGGTCATCCAGCTTTCGACCGCGCCATATTCGACCGTCGTGGATGGGCCTGGATCAACAGCCGCATGTCGGGACCATCAAATAATGGCGGCATATATGTACTCGACACCAACGGAACACTACACCAGCGTTCCGACGACCATCAGCGATTCATATATATCATCTCAAACCAAGACGGAACCTCCTACCAGTTCAACAACCTCAACTGCATAGTAGAAGACCTCGATGGCGCTATCTGGATAGGGTGCAACTGGGGACCGTTTGTCACTTACGAACCATCCACTGTCTTCAATACCGACTTTTATTTCACACAACCCAAAGTGCCACGTAACGATGGTACCAACTATGCCGACTACCTCCTTTCAGAAGTCGAAGTACGTTGTATAGCCGTCGATGGTGCCAACCGCAAGTGGTTCGGAACAATGGGCAATGGTGTATATCTCACAAATGCCGACGGTAGTGCGATTCTTCAACATTTCACGGCCGATAACTCACCGCTTGTCTCAAACGACATCTACGACATTGCTATCGACGGACAGAGCGGCGAAGTGTTCTTTGCTACCACCCGCGGACTTGTGTCCTACATGAGTGATGCTACCAATCCTGAAGAACAGTTCGATTCCGACCTTGTACGTGTCTATCCTAATCCGGTTCGTCCCGACTATCAAGGCAATATCGTCGTACGCGGACTCATGTCGGATACCGACGTGAAGATTGTGAACGCTGCTGGACGCCTTGTACATCAAGGTATCTCAAATGGTGGACAGTTCACATGGGACGGACGCATCAGTGATGGCAAGCAAGCTGCTTCGGGTGTCTATTATGTTCTGGCAACCGATGCTGACGGCAACAAGGGGGCAGCAGCCAAGTTTGTTATTGTAAGATAAGGGTAAATATAGGTACATAATAAAGGTACCATTACCTCAAATAGTACGTGTAGCATCTATTTTTCGTACCATCCTGCTATACATCCTTCCCACAACTGC
>CAMHPM010000006.1 GCA_946187025.1 uncultured Prevotellaceae bacterium | reverse complement strand
AGGCCTGCGAACTTAAAGAATTTTTAACTGCTTATGAAATTGTTGATAAGTTAAAAGATCAAACCTCTCAATGTAAAATTAAATATGCAGAGTGGAGGCGTAATGAAGATCTATCAGAATATGAAGAATCAAAAAAGAAATCTGATGAAGCAGAAAGATATGTTATTCTTCAAGAATCTATGTTTGTCTTGGAATCAGAAGGAACTAATGGGCTGATGCGTATTGTTGGCATAGCCAAAGAACATAATGCTGGAAGGTGGTTGTATTCAGAGCTATTAGATGTAGCTATGAAGATAGGAGATGCAGATCTTGCAGATAGATTACAAAACATGATTAATTCCGAAGTTTCTGAAAGTGTTATTACTCCAGAAACGGAAAATATCTCAGGGCCGTTGAGCGGTTTTTTTAAAATAATGGACAAAGAATACTCCTTGTTAGATGATGATGACAAAGAATACTCCTTGTTAGATGATGATGATGATGATAATAATAATAATTGTTACTACTACATCGAGTTTGTAAGAACCAAAAGAGGCTTCCCGGCAAATAACTATTGGAATATTGATTTGAATATTAATTATATAGATGAGAAGGGAAATGTTGTGCAACAACAAACTGGCTGGTGCTCAAAAGAAATGTATGATTCTAATGTTGGGGATAAAACACCTGTCAAGTTTATTGTTAATCAAGACATAAAGGCTAAAAAGTTTACTGTTTCTTCTTCAAAAAGTCTATAAAGTTTACTGTTTCTTCTTCACGGTAGACTATTCTTTTCTATTTATGTAGAATCCAATTATGTTATGAACAAAAGATGATTAGTCGAAGATATTGGATGCATCGCATCTCTTATGAGGGAGATGTGAAGCAGATGCTGCTAGACAAAGAACACATTCTCATTACAGGTTGGGGCAAAGTGTCTAACGATTCTTTCCTCTCCAAAGTTCTTGGGAAAAACCGGGAAGAATATAGTTCTATTTATCAAACAGATTTTGGCGTTCTAACAAGAAACAGGTTCTGCCTATATTTGTTTTTGAATGAGTTTCACAAGGGAGACTATGTACTTGTTCCTGGCATAAAGGATTTCAGCGTTTACGAAATTGTAGGCGACAAACCTCACTCTAAAGAACACATTAAAGATTTTATAAAAGGGCAGGTATCCCAAAGTGTTGTATCATATAGTGGTAATAACTATTTCAATCAAAATGGTGAAGTGCTTGAATTGGGATTCTTTTGGGAGGTGAAGCCTATTGTCATTAATATTCCACGTGATGGCTACGCAGACAACAACCTTCAACGAAGGCTTAAATTCCAAATGACCAATATCGAATTAACTGATTTAGCCAATGAAATAGATGAAGCTATTAAATCTTTTAATTCTGGACAAACTACAAATCTCAAATTAGAATTGGCTGAAGGAACACGTGGAGTAATTCTTGACAAACTCAATCGTAAAATAAATGATGCTGGATTTGAGAAAGTCGTCAAATGGTATTTAGAACGATTGGGAGCAACATCGGCATTTATTCCTGCAAAGAAGAATTTGTCACATGCACAAGGTGATGCAGATGTGATAGCTCTTTTTGATGAACTCCGAGTTGCACTCTTTGTTCAAGTAAAGCAATACAATATTGAAGTTGACAAAAGTGCCTTAGAACAGGTTGTTCTTGCGTATGCAACATACAAAGAACGATTTCCAGATCGCACCCCAATTCTTTGGGTCGTTACTACCTGCAATTCTTTTACGCAAGATGCGCAAGAGTTCGCAATTGAAAATAATGTCAGATGTATAAGTGGAGAGGAATTTGCTGACATGATATTGGAAGTAGGAATTAAGAACTTAAATGTGTAATAATAAAGTAAGAAAAAGTATTTTATTTTAATTGCCATAATTGGCTTGGCGATGGCAACCCTGTACGGCATCCGAAACTTGAATCAATTTATACTATCTTCATTCTAAACTATGGAAGACAAAATTGCCTGATATTGATGATGCAGATGATGGTGGTGGACAAAAAGCACGAGCTGATTGTTGGTTATTGAGTTTAATTTATTATCTTTGCAGCGTAAAAGCATTGGCAGATGAAGATTGGACTTGATGCGAAGCGGTTATTCAACAACTTCACGGGACTTGGGAACCACAGCCGGACGACGGTTGACATCGTCGGCAGTGAGTTTCCCGATACGTCGTTCTATCTTTATACCCCACGTGTGACATCGTGTGAAACAACCGACCGCTACATGAATCGTCCCGATTGCCATGTAGTGATGCCCGATGGCATGATGCGTGGCAGTGTGTGGCGCACGCTGGGGATTGCTGCCGAATGTAGGAGGGATGGCATCGATGTGTTTCACGGACTCTCAAACGAGCTGCCGGTGGGGATGCACCGATATGGAATACCGACGGTGGTGACGATACACGACGTGGCATTCAAGACGTTTCCGCTGATGTACAAATGGCACGACCGCATGATATACGACCTGAAATGGAGGTATGCCTGCCGGAATGCCGACCGGATTATTGCCATAAGTCAATGCACGAAACTCGACGTGATGAGGTTTTATGGTGTGGATGAAGAGAAGATTTCGGTGGTGTATCAGCCTGTGAACGGTTTGTACTACGAAGAACTTCCATCCGGCACATTGGCTGAAGAGGGCAAAGAATGCACGGATTACATGTTGTATGTAGGTTCGGTGAACTCCCGGAAGAACTTGCTGGGAGTGGTGAAAGCGATGTCGTTGCTGCCTGCCGACTTAAGGACGAAGCTTATAGTGGTGGGCGACGGTGGAACTTACAAGCGCGAGGTGATGGACTATGTGGTGAGTCATGGACTGGAACCGATGGTGGAATGGCGACGTGCCACCGACCACACCGAGCTGCGCAAGCTCTATTCACATGCCTTGCTTTTTGTCTATCCGTCGTTCTACGAAGGATTCGGACTGCCGGTGGTGGAAGCACAGCTATCGGGTTGTCCGGTGGTGACAAGCAATGTGAGCAGCCTGCCCGAGGCGGGAGGACCATACGCATTGAAAGCCGACCCTAACAGTCCGGAAGATATTGCAGACAAACTGAGCCAACTGATTACCGACAAGGCTTTGCGAAACGAGCTGGCACTGAAAGGACGTGAATATGCGATGAACACGTTCCACCCAGCAGTGCTGGCAAGACAGTTGATGGATGTTTACCGATTATCAATGGAATAGAAAAAACAGAATCAAATAAGAATATGGCAAAGACAGTATATCTGGGAATGATAGGCGACATCATGCACCCAGGACTCATAAACATAATCAACGAAGGAGCGAAGTATGGCGAGGTGATGATAGGATTGTTCACCGACCATGCTATAGCCAACCACCGCCGACTGCCCTACCTCAACTATGAGCAGCGCAAGAACGTGATTGAAAACATACGCGGTGTGTCGCGTGTGGTGCCACAAGACGAGTGGAGCTATGTGGAAAACCTGAAACGCTATCGTCCCGACTACATCATCCACGGCGACGACTGGCAGCAGGGCCCCGACCGCTACATACGCGACGAGGTATTCAAAGTGATGGCGGCTCAGGGCGGCGAGGTGATTGAGATTCCATATACCAAGGGAATATCCGACTCGAGCCTGAAGGACGAGATGACATCCATCGGAGTGACTCCACAAGCCCGACTTTCGTCATTACGACGCCTGATATCGGCCAAACCTGTGGTGAGAATACTGGAATCGCACAGCGGACTGACCGGACTCATCATCGAACACACAACGGTGGATGTTGACGGACAGACACGCGAGTTTGACGGCATGTGGGCATCGAGCCTCACCGACTCTACCAGCAAAGGTAAGCCCGACATCGAGGCGGTAGATCTCACAACACGTTTGCACGACCTCAACGACACCCTCGAAGTGACCACGAAGCCTGTCATCTTCGACGGCGACACCGGTGGCAAGGTGGAACATTTCGGTTTCACGGTGCGCACCCTGGAGCGCCTCGGCATATCGGCCGTGATCATCGAAGACAAGGTGGGGCTGAAGCAAAACTCGCTCTTCGGCACCGATGCAGTGCAGACACAAGATACCATAGAGGGCTTCTCGGCCAAGATACGTGCAGGCAAGGATGCACAGATTACCCGCGACTTCATGATTATTGCGCGTTGTGAAAGCCTCATTGCAGGCAAACCGGTGGATGACGCACTCGAACGCTGTCACGCATACGTTGAGGCTGGAGCCGACGGAATCATGATACACTCGAAAGACAAGAGCGGCGACGACATTCGCGAGTTCTGCATCAGATTCCGACAAACCGACACACATACTCCGATAGTAGCTGTACCTACAACATACAACCAGTTCACCGAGGAGCAACTGGCTGAATGGGGCATCAACATCGTGATATATGCCAACCACATGCTGCGCTCGGCCTACCCTGCAATGGTGGAGTGTGCCAAGTCGATACTCACACACAGCCGCAGTCTCGAGGCATCCGACAAATACTGTATGCCGATAAAAGAAATACTCAACCTCATACCAGGAACTATAAAGAAATGATAAGTCCACAATTCTTCATCGACGAACTGGGTCGGCACGGTATCGACTTCTATACCGGAGTGCCCGACTCCCTGCTCAAAAACATCTGTGCCTACATCACCGACACACTCCCCCACGACCATAACATCATAGCTGCCAACGAAGGCGGAGCAATGGGCATTGCAGCCGGATATCATCTGGCTACAGGACGCATACCTGTGGTGTATATGCAGAACTCGGGCGAGGGAAACATCATAAACCCCCTGGCATCGCTCACCGACAAGGAGGTGTACTGCATACCGGTGTTGCTGATAATCGGTTGGAGAGGCCGGCCTGGTGTTCACGACGAGCCCCAGCATGTGAAGCAAGGCAAGGTGACAACTGGATTGCTCAACACCATGGGAATAGACTACACGGTGCTGAGCAAAGACACCGACACTGCAGCCAAGCAGATAAAGACGGCCGTGGACTATATGCACCGCACCAACGAATGCTATGCCCTGGTGGTGGAAAAAGAGACATTCGAGGCCTATACATTGAGCAATACAACTGCAACGGCACTCACCCTTGCTCGCGAAGAAGCGATAGAGAGTGTGGTGGAAACGCTCGAAGCCGATGCTGTGGTGGTATCTACTACCGGAATGATATCGCGAGAGTTGTTTGAGATACGCGAGCGCAGAGGACAAGACCACTCGCGCGACTTCCTGACAGTGGGCTCGATGGGGCATGCTTCGCAGATTGCACTCGGCATTGCATTACAGCAACCGCAACGACCTGTGTATTGCTTCGACGGCGACGGTGCTGCAATAATGCACATGGGAGGTATGGCCATTGCTGCAAGCATGAAACCAAGCAACCTCACACATATAGTATTCAACAACGGAGCTCACGACTCGGTAGGCGGACAGCCAACCGTAGGACTCGATATCAACCTGCCTGCCGTTGCAAAGGCAGTGGGTTACAAGCATGTATATTCTACCGACAACCTGAAGGAGCTGACCGAAATACTCGGCAAGGCTAAAGGCGAAGAAGGGCCGAAGCTGATACAGATATGTGTGAAGAAAGGCAACCGCAAAGACCTGGGGCGACCTACCACCACACCACAGCAGAACAAGGAGGCATTAATGAATTTCCTGAAAAGATGAAGACAGCAGTAATCATGGCAGCCGGCATGGGAACCCGCTTCGGCAAGATGACCGAAACCATGCCTAAGGGCTTTATTCCATACAAAGGAAAGGCAATGGTGGTGCGCAGCATAGAGACACTCATCAGTTGCGGTATCGAACGCATCATTATCGGTACGGGCTATCAGCACGAGTGTTATGATGCGCTGAAGGAGCAATATCCGCAAATAGAGTGTGTGCTTTCGCCACGATATGCCGAGACAAACAGCATGTACACCCTATGGAACTGTCGCGAAGCAATAGGCAGCGACGACTTCCTGTTGCTCGAATCCGACCTTGTGTTCGAACCACGAGCCATCCGCGAACTCATCGATTGCGCTTACGAATCGGCTATGCTCATCACTCCTGTCACCAAGTTTCAAGACCAATACTATGTGGAAATGAACTCGAAGTGCGAACTGGTGGCATGTTCGACCAACGAGCACGACATACATCCGCAAGGCGAATTGGTGGGCATACACAAGCTGAGCAACAAGTTCTACAAGATATGTATCGACGACTATGCAACCAAGGTAGAAGCACAGCCAAAGCTGGGATATGAATACCAGCTGCTGCATACATCCAGGCACTTGATGCCGATGAATGTGTTGAGGCTCGAAGGCCTGCAATGGTATGAAATCGACGATATCGACGACCTCACATTTGCCGAGCAAAATGTGAAAATTAAATAATATAAAATATATAATCAACAATATATAATTAATAATATATAATTATGACTACACCCATAATTCCTACGATAAAGCGAAATGTGCTGCTCAACCCTGGACCGGCCACAACGACCGACACTGTGAAGATGGCACAAGTGGTGCCCGACATTTGTCCGCGCGAGAAGGAATTTGCAGGCCTCATGAAGGGGCTGCGTTCCGACCTACTGCGCGTGGCACATGCACCGGCCGACCAATTCACCGCAGTGCTTTTCTGCGGTTCGGGCACTATAAACATCGATATATGTATCAACTCGTTGCTGCCCGAAGGCAAGAAGATTCTGGTGGTGAACAACGGTGCTTACAACTCGCGCGCCGTCGAGGTGTGCCAGATGTATCACCTGCCATATATCGATTTGAAGTCGAGTGTGTTTGAGCGGCCCAACCTTGACGACATAGAGCGCACACTGAGCGAAAACCCCGATGTGGCTGTGGTGTATTGCTGCCACCACGAGACGGGCACGGGAGTTCTCAACCCTATTCGCGAGATTGGAGCCATGGCACACAAGCACGGAGCCATTTTCATAAGCGACACCACATCGACCCTTGGCATGATACCGTTCGACATGGTTGAAGACAATGTCGATTTCTGCATGGCATCAGCACAGAAGGGACTCATGGCCATGTCGGGCTTGTCGTTCATCATTGGCAGGAAAGACATCATCGAAGCATCGAAACACTATCCGACACGCTCATACTACTGCAACCTGTACCTGCAATACGACTACTTCGAGCGTACCGGCGAGATGCATTTCACCCCACCCGTTCAGACCATCTATGCCACAATACAGGCACTCAAAGAGTATTTTGCCGAAGGCGAGGAAGCTAAGTTTGCCCGCCATCGCCGTGTGTATGAAGCCATACGCCGCGGAGTGGCACGTCTGGGACTCGAGACAGTCATCGACCCAGCTATCGAGTCGGGCCTCGTCGTGTCGGTGAAATATCCCGATGACCCACATTTCTCGTTCGAGCGTGTACACGACTACTGCTACGAGCGTGGTTTCACCATCTATCCCGGCAAGATAAGCACCACCAATACCTTCCGCCTTTGTGCCCTCGGAACTATCGACGTGCAGGACATCGAAGATTTCTTCGTGGTGTTTGAAAAGGCTTTACATTCCGACCTATGACCCCCCTACGCACACTACAGCTTCACCTGCTCGACATACTTAAAAGTATTGATCAAGTGTGTAAAGAGCACGACTTGCGCTACTATCTGGCAGCAGGTACGATGCTTGGTGCTGTGCGTCATGGTGGATTCATCCCCTGGGACGACGATATCGACATCTGTATGCCACGCAGCGACTACGATCGCCTCATGCGTCATGCCTCGGAATGGATGCCCCAACCCTACGAAATACTATGTGCAGAGTATAACTCCGACTATCCAAGCGACTTTGCAAAAGTGGTCGATAGCAGCACCACGCTCATTGAGAGGCAACACCACAGATATGTAGGTGGACTGTATGTCGATGTGTTTCCACTCGACACCATCAGTGCCAGCCCCGTGATACAACGCATCCAGACATGGCAGTATTCGTTGTTAAAGAAATGTCTCTACCTGCTATGCCGCGACCCCTACAAGAACGGACATGGCCCATCATCGTGGTTGCCATTGATATTGCAACACACGACCGACACCCGCACCATCATCCGCCATCTGCTACGCCTCCAGCAACAATGGTCGGATTCGGAGTCCGGCCTTATAATCGACCACGATTTCCGTCGTCGTGGAATCATGCCACAGTCGGTTTACGGCACACCCCGACCCATCGATTTCGAGGGATACACATTCTGTGGAGTGGCTCAGCCACATCTGTATCTCACACATCTCTATGGCGACTATATGACCATTCCTCCTGTAGAACAGCGCCATCAGCACAACTTCTATTATCTCGATTATGACACACCCTACCGACAATACACCGACCAGCGCTCCTTTGTTCAGCGTGATAACCGTCGCACGTAATGCTCTGCCCGCACTGAAGGCCACAATATCCGGTAGCGATGCCCAGGACTTCGACTCGATGGAACTTATTGTGGTCGATGGTGCATCGACCGACGGCACTGTCGATTACCTACGGCAACTCAGCTGCTGCCATCGGCTTACATGGATTTCCGAACCCGACCGTGGCATCTACGATGCTATGAACAAAGGTGTCCGTATGGCTCAAGGTCGGTATTGCATCTTCATGAATGCAGCCGACCGCTTTGCCGCCCCCGACGTGCTGAGCCGTGTTGCAGCGATGGGGATGGATGCCGATGTGGTGTATGGCGACATCATGAAGGACGGCCGGCTGAAAGCAGCACTCACACCACGCAACAGCCATCGCATGTACTACTGCCATCAGGCTGCCTTCACACTGCGAACACTGCTTCTGCTCTATCCGTTCGATATCAGCCATCCACTTTCTGCCGACTTCAAACAAGCCAAGCAGCTCTATCTGGCCAATCACACATTCAGACACATAGACATCGCTATAGCTGATTTCGACACCAATGGCATATCAAATACCCGACGCTCTGCCGGATTGAAAGACAACATTTCAGTGGTCAACGAAGTTGACACCCTGCCGTGGCGACTGCGTCTGCTGCCACGGCTGTGGTTCACCTACCTGTCGTGCCTTCTGAGAGGAAAATAAGGATCGTGGTTGTGTAGAACAATCATCAAAGACACAGAACTGCTCATAAAGCATGGAGCCGAACCGCCATACGGCCGGGCTCCATGCTTTTTATGTAGGCTACTGATACAGCACAACCACACAAGTGGTGGTCTTTTTTTGTATATCATAGTCATGCTGTATTTTTTTATTATAATAATTATAATAGTAGAAACATGGAAGCAAGATTAGTAAAATCAGTAACGAACGGCAGTTTCGTTGAGTTTATCAACACGGTGATTGATGCCGACAGGCGTAGTGGGCATTATGGCCAGGCAAACAAGAACACGAGTGCGCGCAACAGCCTGTTGCTTTTTCTGGCTTCGTTGGGCATCGACGACATCGGTATCGACGACATTTCACAATCCCTTATCCATTCCTATCAGTCGTGGATGTATGGTCATGGTCTGAAACGTAATTCGACGTCGTGCTACATGCGTGCCTTGCAGAGCATCTACAACAGGGCAATCGTGCAGACGGGCTGTCAAGACCACAGACCGTTCGGCACTGTGTATAGGGGTGTGGCCAAGACGCGCAAGCGTGCTGCAAGCATCGATGTGGTACGCCGGCTGCAACGGGCCGACATTCGCAGTGCATTGATTGAGTATGGCTTTAATCCTAATTTGAAACACTTTCAGATCCGACTCGACAATTTGTGTATGGCACGCGACTGGTTCTTGTTCAGCTACTGCGCACGCGGCATGTCGTTTGTCGATATGGTTTATATACAGAAACAAGATGTTAGTCAGAATATAATATACTATAAACGCAAGAAGACGGGACAGCCTATGAGTGTTGCCATCTCGCCAATGATGCACGATATCATAAATCGGTATGCTCCATATACAGTAAACTCACCATACCTGCTGCCTATAATTAAAAGCGATGATGCACTGATAGCCTACAAACAATACCGCACTGCACTGCGCAGTCTCAACCTGAACCTGAAGTTGCTGGCACGTGTTATCGGAACCGACGTGATGCTTTCGTCGTACGTTGCGCGCCACTCATGGGCAAGCCACATGTATCAGCAATCCCAACCTATCGGCATCATAAGCCAAGGGTTGGGACACGATTCTATTATGACTACTCAGATATATATCAAGGCACTCGATGACGACATTATCCATCGGGCCAACGATGAATTTCTGAAAAATATATTCAACAGTTGAGGTTTTAAGTTGGTAGTTAAAAGGTAGTTAAAAGGAAGTTAAAGGGAAGTTAAAGGGACAAATGATGCCGCCAATAAGTATCGTCCTTTTAACTTCCCTTTAACTACCCTTTAACTCCCCTTTATTCTTCACTTTATTCTTCACTTTGCGCAGAGCGCATAACTTCTTGATAGCAGTGCCGGCAGAGTGGTTCGTATTCGTTGACTTCGCCCAGGAGTACGCGCCGCTCGTTCTGCACCTTGCGATGCGACACGTATGCCAATGCGCCGCATCGCACACAGATGGCGTGTACCTTTGTCACGTCGTCAGCGATGGCACATAGTGCGGGCATGGGTCCGAACGGTATGCCACGGAAGTCCATGTCGAGTCCGGCTACAATCACGCGCACTCCGCGACGCGCCAGCTCGTTGCACACATCGACCAGGTTGTCGTCGAAAAACTGTGCCTCGTCGATTCCTATCACGTCGCAGTCGCTGCCGAGCAGCAGGATGCTCGACGAGTTATCGACCGGTGTGGAGTTTATCGACACGCCTTCGTGGGTCACCACGTCGTCTTCCGAGTAGCGTGTATCTATTGCAGGTTTGAAAATCTCCACGTTCTGGTGTGCAAACTGCGCACGTTTCATGCGGCGGATGAGTTCTTCGGTCTTTCCCGAGAACATTGAGCCGCACACCACTTCGATGCGTCCGGTGCGCATCATTTCTCCGTTTCGGTAGTCTATGCTGTTGTTCATATCTGTGTCTTATTCGTCGGTTACAAGGAATTGTCCGTATCGGGTCAGCCCCTCGGCCGACACGTCGAGCGTGGTACATACCGAGTTGTTGTAGAACTCGATGCTGGCCTGGCCGTAGCGGTCGGTCGTCACATTCGGGTTCCAGTAGAGTGTACGTCGGTAGTCTTGTATTTCGGGCAGCGAGGCATGGCTGTAGTCGGGGTTGTAGTATTCTACGGGGTGGGTGAATCCTTGGAAATTGTATTCGCGTCCGTGGAGCGTGAGCTGTGTACCGTCGGTATATACCGTCTCTTTTATTATACGGTCAACTCCGTATGTGTAGGTTCCTGCCGGCCAGCGATCTTCGTTGTAGAGTTCAAAAGGTGCCGGTCGGCGTGGTGCATCGGTGATGACAGAGAACTCTTTTACCGCATGCCTGAACGACCGTTCTTCTACGTTGACATCGGTTGAGTCGCCGTCGCCATAACTCTCTGTCCAACTGTCTGTGCGGTTGTGTATCGTTGTGTGGTATGACAGCAGTGTGTAGTTCCTAAAAAAGCCTTCATAACTGCCCAGGCTGATGTAGTTTCCGTCGAATGTATCGGCGATGTCCCAAAAGCCTTGGTCCCAGATGTCGTTGACGAAGTCGAGGGCATTGACTGTGTATGCCGGACGGTTGCGCTGCCGGGTGGCATGTGGTCGCCGTTTGCTCTTGATGGTGACGAGTGGAATCCACTCCGACGCATATATATCCTGCTCAAACTCTTCCCACGTGAGTTTCGTGTTCTTGATGGTGTCGGGCTGGTTCTTCTCGTACCATGAGTATTGCTTCACCGCCACAGGGAAGTAGTATTGCTTGCGCAGGAAGATGTTGACATCGTGGGTCAGCAGGTCGTATTTCTTCTTGTTTTTCTCGAGTTTATCTACAAACTTGGCCCTCAGTGTCAGTTTCATTTTGCCATAGAACGGGTCGTAGGCAAACTGGAAGCGTCCCAGCGAGTCGGCCTCGACTATTCCCTTGAACCGATAGTATTCATCAGCATCGGCATTGAGATTGGTATTGATGAGCGAGCATGATATCTGCAGCTTGCTCTTTTTCTTCTTAAACGGGCTCTCGCGCAGTGCAACGGCCTGACCCGAGATGATCATCTTCTGTTCGGGCATATAGCTCAGTTCTGCCTTCTCAGGATTCATCACGTCGCGCCATTCATACCGGCGCCACCCCTGCACCATGAGCAGCAGGTCGAGTGCCTGCCGGTGATGTTCGTCGTCGGCCGCGAAGTAGTAGTCGGGGTTTTCCACAAACCCTTTTATGTCTGACTCGAGCAGCAGGTTGGTCATGATGTTGCCGGTTGCAAACGTGGGGTCGAGCTGACCGGCATCGCGCACCGCCACCGACATGGTCTGTCCCTGCAGTGGTCGCCCCTTAGGGTCGGTTGCCAGCAGGTTGAGACGTATTTTCTCGAGCGGGCGGTATGGTCGGTTGGCAATTCCGGCTACCATTATCTTGCCTTTCGACTCGTATAGTTTGTTGACGAAGAACAGGCGGTCGGCATACACCACGCCGTCGTCGTCGTGTATCACTGCCTGGTTCACACCCTCGGGCAGGTCGTCGAGGCTCATGGCGGTGGCCCACTTGCCCGTCCGTCCCGGATTCATGTCGAATGTCTCCACCTGCTTACCGCGGCAGAAGATGGTGAGATGCAGTTTTCGCGGCATGGCAAATCGTTGTATCGTGCTGAAGAAGACTGCCTCGTCGCTTTGTTCCACTATCATTCGTACCCCTTCGGTCTCTATTTCAGAGAGTTTGAACTTGAATTTCTCGCCGTGCGACTCGTAGGTCACACGGTAGCTACACCCATGTTTCGGCGTGAAGGTGAAGAGTCCGCGCCCCGCATGAAACGGCATCAGAGTGTCGATTACCACGTCGTCTTCTTCAAGAAAGGCGGTTACGTTGAGACGCTCGAGCTGCTGATTCACGGCTTCCCATGCCACCCGGCACGGCACATCTTCGAGCAGGGTGCCTCCTTCGGGGTAGAACTTCATGTCGAACTTGGGTGTCTTCCACCACACTTCGTAGTCGCCCATAGTGAATTTTGTCGGCATCAGCCTCTGCATGTATTTGTGTGCGCTGTCGGGACGCACATAAACCGGAAAAACTCTTGAGAACAAGTTGTTGTACGATCGGTATAGGTTGGTCATCACGTTGGGGTCAACGTTGGGGCATCCCATATTCAAGTCTGTATATTCATTGTAGTAATACACAAACTCGTCGCTTCCAGGTTCAATCCTTGCGTTGTCGAGCTTATATTTCTGCATGTACAATTGCTCGTAGTCGGCCCTCGGCACCTTTTTGGTGTAGCTGTCGAGTGTCACCATCGGTCCGTCGTATTGTTTGCCCATCGACAGTATCTTTGGCTGGTTCCACGACGTGATGTAGTCGTATCCGAAGTTGAGCATCCACTTGGTGTAGGCTCTTATCTCGTAGTATCCAGCAAAGGCTGTGTCGCTGATGGCAAAGCATCCGTCGGCCTGCCCGTTCTTGTCGATGACGAGTTGCTGGCGTTCCAACACATAGCCTTGCTCGTTGAGCAGTTCGGTGTAAAGAATGCGGCTGAGCGGCTCGGGACTGTTGTCGTCGGCCAGCACGGTGTATGCCTTGTACCAGATGGTGTCGCCCTGGAAGTAGCAGTGGTTGTCGAAGTGGAGATACACTTTTTCCTGCACAGGCAATACCGGGCCCGTTGGTTTTTTGTCGGGTTCGGTGGCATGTAGGCATTGTATGCCAAGCAGGCACACGGCAACGGTGATGATGCCGTAAGCCAGGTTCCGGTGTCTTGTCAGCAGTTTCATATATCTCGTTCCGTTTTTATAGTTTTACGATGCTCAGTGCAGCGTCGTCGCCCTGTTCGTAGTCGTAGGTCACACGCACCGTGTCGCCAATCTCGATGCCGTCGGTCGAGTTCACCTCATAGGTGAAATAAAGCGAGTCGCCGCCGTCGAGTGTGATTAGCTCGAGCGCGTGCATGGACGTACCGTCGCCCACGATTCCTACCACCTCGGCCGTCTGCGGCTCTTCGGCCAACGGGGCTTCGGTTGATGTGGCTGTGTCGTTTTGATTGCCTACACAGGCAGTGAGGGTCATTGCGGCAAGCAGTGTGATGATGGCATTCTGTTTCATAATGATATGGTCGGTTATTGGTTTTCGGTTGGTTGCAAAATACGGTTCACGACCCGGGCCGTTGACAGCAATGTACCGTCGGCTGCCGTGATGTCAACATTCCACACATGCAGCGTGTGTCCGGCTGTCAGCAGCGTGGCACGTGCATATATGGTGCCATGTGTAGGCGACATGTGTAGGTGGTTTCCACTCACCTCGACACCGCACACACCGGCTCCCATCCCGGCCACATGCAGCGAACCGGCTCCGGCTGCCGTCTCGGCCATGGCCAGATAGGCTCCGCCGTGGACTATGCCCTGGTGCTGCCTGTTGGCTGCACTGATAGGCATACTCACCACTGCCGAGTCGTCGGCCGTGGGCTCGAAAGTCATGCCGAGTGCCTCCATCATGGTGCCGGCAACGTGTTGGTTGAGCAGTTCACATTCCTTTTCTGTAAGCATTGTCGTCGAGGGTTATATTACGTCACAAAGGTACGACTTTTCATGAACAAAGAACGAAAAATGAGGGATAAATTGTTTGACAGACGGTAATTTTGTAGTGTGATGTCGGTAAATTGATATGTGCGGCCGCTACTTTGCTGTTCTGAGAGTCCGCACTCGCAGGCCCGAGACTCCGCACTCGCAGGCCCGAGACTCCGCACTCGCGGACTTAAGGCTCCAACTTCATGGACTTAAGGCTCCAACTCCATGGACTTAAGGCTTCAACTCCATGGACTTAAGGCTCTAACTCCATGGACTTAAGGCTTCAACTCCATGGACTTAAGGCTTCAACTCCATGGACTTAAGGCTTCAACTCCATGGGGCGCTCGATTCTTGCTATTATCCGTAGAGACGACGTGTCATGACCAAGGAAACAGCCATTTCATCGGGCTTTCTGCCCTGTCGAAATGCAGGCCAGCTCGTCGGCCATTTCGCGTGGAAGCGCCATCCGTGGGTCGTCGCCCTCAGCGCGTATCGACTGCATGAAGTGTGTGAACTCGTTGGCATATACCGTTTGCATGTGCCGGTTGGCCTCGTTGGTATGGCTGGCCGAATATGAGGTGTTTGCCAATCGGTCGGCCAGTTTCACAAGTGGCGCATAGGGTGTGGTGCGGATGCCTTGATAATAGCGCTCACCTGCACGCTCGGCACGTGTGCGCCCCTTGTCGTTGGTCAGGGCATACACTATCTCGGCCGCCATATGTGCCTGTGAGGTCGTCATGTAGCGGCTGGCAATGCGGGTCACATCGTTGTAGGTGAGGCGTGCATCTTCTATACTGTCGTGGAAATAGGCACCAAAGACTATCGGCAACACATCGTCGGCACAGGCGCAAACCGAGTGGCCATATCTCAGCACTCCGTCGGCCACCATCTGCAGATGAAGGCTGTAGGGGTGGGTGCCGTCGTAGGTTTGGTTCACACTGGCATGAAGATTGAAAGCCGACTGGCGTATTGCCTCTATGGTTTCCTGCCAGCGGGCAATGCAGGCTTCGAAATCGGGACGTGTCATTTACCTTTCAATTTATTGAGAAATCGCTTACGTTTTTCAAAACTGTCGAGACAGCGCATCACATACTCCACACTCGCGGCCTCATCCCATCCTCGCTGCCTGGCATAGCTGCCGACAAGCGTTGCGAGCAGCCCACGTATGTGGGTGATACGCATCAGGCTCTTCAGGCACTGGCTGCGTGTAGGCTGGCAGGCAAATGTCGAGCGGTTGATGTCGATGGTCGTGATGTGGTAGCCTGCAGGCGACGAGGGGTCGGGCCTGTAGAGGAAGTTGGAGAGGTTGCAGT
>CAMHPM010000005.1 GCA_946187025.1 uncultured Prevotellaceae bacterium | reverse complement strand
ACTCATGCTTCAAGGCAGAAGTCGATGGCCAGCAGAAGACCGTCATCCCTGTAAAGGGTGCAGGTCTGTGGGGCGGACTCTGGGGTTATGTGGCAGTCGATGCCGACGGTGAGACCGTGTTCGGTACCTACTTCTCGCACGAGAGCGAGACAGCCGGACTTGGTGCACGCATAGCCGAGCAGTGGTTCCAAGACTCGTTCAAAGGCAAGAAATTGTTCAAGGACGGCGAAGTGGCACTGGGCGTTTACAAGCAAGGCAAAGCTCCAAACGGACTTGAGCCCGACTACTATGTAGATGCAGTGACAGGAGCTACACTCACATCCAACGGAGTTGACCAAATGCTCAAGACAAGCATCGCCAAATATGTGGAAATACTTAAGGGCGATGGCCAGACAGGAGCTACACAGAAACACGATGGTGTGAACGTCGAGGTCGAAGAATACGAGAAGATAGAGACCATCAACCCACCAGTTGAACCTAAAGTAGAAGAAATGGAGGACTAAGAATATGAGTTTATTTTCAAAAGAGAACGGAGCCATATTCACTGGCCCACTCAATCTAAACAACCCAATAGCCGTACAGGTGCTGGGTATTTGCTCGGCTCTTGCCGTCACCTCTCAGCTCAAGCCTGCCATCGTGATGGGACTCTCTGTCACCGTCATCACGGCTTTCTCTAACGTGATTATATCGCTCATCCGCAAGACCATACCAAACCGCATCCGCATCATCGTGCAGCTGGTAGTTGTGGCTGCTCTCGTCACCATCGTGAGCAACATACTGAAGGCATACGTATATGATGTGAGCGTGCAGCTCTCGGTCTATGTCGGACTCATCATCACCAACTGTATCCTCATGGGTCGCCTCGAGGCATTCGCCATGCAGAACGGACCGTGGGAGTCGTTCCTCGACGGAATAGGCAACGGACTCGGCTATGCAGCCGTGCTCGTAGTCGTTGGTTTCGTGCGCGAACTCCTCGGCTTCGGTACCATCTTCGGACTCACCATCATTCCTGAAGGTGCATACATGGAAGCAGGCGGACTCTACATCAACAACGGTATGATGACCATGCCTGCCATGGCACTCATCCTCGTTGCATGTGTCATCTGGGTACACCGTGCAGTGAATAAAGAAGAGAATAAGTAAACATATCTAAACAAGTAAACAGCAAATCAATTATGGAACATTTCATTAGTTTGTTCGTCCGCTCCATCTTTGTGGACAACATGATATTCGCGTTCTTCTTAGGTATGTGCTCTTATCTCGCAGTATCTAAGACCGTCAAGACCAGTCTCGGACTCGGTATCGCAGTGACATTCGTGTTGCTCATCACCGTGCCGGTTGACTACCTCTTGCAGACCAAGGTTCTCGCCGACGGCGCATTGGCCGAAGGTGTTGACCTCACATTCCTCGCATTCATCCTCTTCATCGCAGTCATCGCCGCCATGGTGCAGCTGGTCGAGATGATTGTCGAGCGATTCTCACCATCGCTCTACAACGCACTCGGTATCTTCCTGCCACTCATCGCAGTGAACTGCGCCATCATGGGTGCATCGCTCTTCATGCAACAGCGCATCCTGCTCGACCCTGAGACATCAACTCAGGCTATCGGTGGGGTAGGCGACTGTATCGCATACGCTCTTGGTTCAGGTATCGGTTGGACTCTCGCTATCGTCGGTCTCGCTGCTATTCGCGAGAAGATGGCATACAGCGACGTGCCAAAGCCCCTGCAGGGACTCGGCATCACGTTCATCACCGTGGGCCTCATGGCAATGGCATTTATGTGTTTCTCTGGTCTCAAACTCTAAAACAGAAAGGAATCAACAGACATGGATATACAGTTTATATTATACAGTATAGGAGTATTTTTGGTGATTGTGCTCGTGCTCGTCATCATACTCCTCGTGGCTAAGAAATACCTTTCTCCAAGCGGTCAGGTGACTATCACCATCAACGGCAAAGACAAACTCACCGTTGACCAGGGCTCCAGCCTCCTCTCTACACTTGCTGCCAACGATGTCTATCTGCCATCAGCATGTGGTGGTAAGGGTTCGTGCGGACAGTGCAAGTGCCAGATTATCGAAGGCGGTGGCGAGATTCTCGACTCAGAGAAGGGACACTTCACACGCAAGCAAATCAAGGAAGGCTATCGCCTCGGCTGCCAGGCCAAGGTGAAGGGCGACCTCTCTATCAAGGTGCCAGACTCTGTCATGGGAGTCAAGGAATGGGAGTGCACCGTTATCGGCAACAAGAACGTGGCTACATTCATCAAGGAGTACAAAGTGGCTCTGCCTCCAGGCGAACACATGGACTTCGAGCCAGGTTCGTATGCACAAATCCGCATCCCTGCATTCGATTGCATCGACTACGACAAGGACTTCGACAAGAGTCTCATCGGCGATACATATCTGCCTGCATGGGAGAAGTTCGGCTTGTTCCCACTCAAGTGTACGAACCCCGAGCCAACCATCCGTGCATACTCAATGGCCAACTATCCCGACGAGGGCGATATCATCACACTCAACGTGCGTATCGCCACACCTCCGTTCAAGCCAAAAGACCAAGGTCCGGGCTTCATCGACGTCAACCCAGGTATTGCATCGTCGTACATCTTCTCGCTCAAACCAGGCGACAAGGTTATCATGTCAGGTCCTTACGGAGAGTTCCGTCCACAGTACGGCACAGGTCGTGAGATGATATGGGTAGGTGGTGGTGCCGGTATGGCTCCGCTCCGTGCACAAATCATGCACATGCTCAAAGGTCACGGCATCAGCGACGAAGACCGCAAGCGCCCCATGCACTACTTCTACGGCGCACGTGCTTTGGAAGAAGTTCCGTTCCTCGACGACTTCCTCCAGCTCGACAAGGAGTTCGAAAACTTCCACTTCCACCTCGCACTCGACCGTCCAGACCCGAAGGCCGACGAGGCAGGCATCAAGTACACTCCTGGATTCGTGGCACCAGTGATGGGCGACACCTATCTCAAACAGCATGAAAGCCCAGAAGACTGCGAGTACTACCTCTGCGGACCTCCAATGATGGCCAAGACAGTGCTCGACCTCCTGCACTCACTCGGTGTAGAAGACGACATGATCCGCTTCGATAACTTTGGAGGATAAGCTACGATTTATTCGGTGGATAATCTCCATCAAACCTATATTTATTAAAAAGGTGTCAGGCCTTTATTGCCTGACACTTTTTTTGCACCGTTATGTAATTTCAATCATCAGTTTGATAAGCAATGGAAGAAATCAAATTATATCATAAAGTCTGGACAATTCTACTCGTTCTTCTTGTCCTCTTGGCGTTAATGATAGTTCCTATCATACCTCTTTGCCAAGGTAAAGGCTCATTGTTGTGGAATTGTATATTACTGTTGATTCCAACTCCTGTTTTTCTGTTGGGACTAATCGTTTTATTTCGTGAACGGGTGTTGCATATACCTCCTATCATCATCACGGAAGATAGAATCAGAGTCAACAGTGTTGGTGGAATTAAGGAATATCACTTTGCAGATATCGACCGTTTCCGACTTTTTGATTTCGGTGGATTAATTATCTCCAGAGTTGTTATCACCATTCACTACATACGCAGTGTGGAAACTAAGAAGATGGACGAGTCGAAAGGCATGGACCGTATCTACCGCAAGATGAATCTTGCCTTGATGAATGCACAAGATAGTATTCAAGTCACCAATCTCACCATGAAACCGAAGCAGCTGTGCAACCTGCTAAATAAAAGGCTGAATAAATAATGAGTGCCACATCACAAACTCACCTTCATCTCATTGTTCGTCCTTCAAACTGAAAAGGAACTGTTGGGTGGGGTGGTTGTATTGACATTTGACGGTCCCAAAGCGGATGAGACAGGCGAGGATGGTGATGACCTTTGGGCGAGGTATATGTGAGAGTCGGACGAGTTGGTTGAGGTGGAGTGGATGAGGTGTGAGTGTGTCGAGCAGGTGGCTTACGGTGTCGGTGTAGGTTATCATGTTGCCGCGACCAGTTTGCTCATTGCGCCACATGGCGAGGTGGACGGGTGAGGCTACGATGTTTTCATCGGCTATGCGTATGTAAGCACGTTGGCGGTCGTCTTCATCAATGGCACAGACGGGGCGGTGGTCGGATGGCGGGATGGTGGCAACAACGATGGTACGGCCATCGATGTGGTAGGTGTCGAAGTTGATGCTGGATGCGGGACGACAATAGCAGAAGGCAGCTTGGTGCATCATGTAGATTTCCTCGTCGGAACGTACGCCCGATATATGACCATCGTCGCGCACTCCAATCAACAACCGGCCTCCATCGGTGTTAGCAAATGCTGATACCGATTTGGCAAGCTTGCGGGCATCGGACACACGATACTTGAAGTCCTGTTGCTGATGCTCGCCTTCACTTATGAGTTGTTGGAGATCTAACATGATATTTAATCTAAAAGGGGAACTTGTGCGCTATGCGCAATTTGATAATTAACAATTAAAAGGAAGTTAAAAGGAACCCCATCTCTTATTCCCTCCGTAGTTTCCAATTTTCAATTTTCAATTTTCATTCTTCATTCTTCATCCTTGCTTCCAGTTCCCTGATATCGCTCAGCAGGTTCCAGATGCCGTCTTCGGACAGTACGCCGCGTTTCAGGTCGTGGGGCAGCAGGCCCGCTTCGTCGGCAGCGAAGTCGTGTTTCCATTCGTTGCTACTGTAGTATTGGCGGAGCTGACGGATGTCGTCTTGTACGGCTTCGTATTGGTCGAGTGCTGCTGCGAGTTGTGCTGCGGCTTGCGATGCGCGGTCGAATCGTTGCTCCATCTGTCGGATACGTTCTTTCTGTTCCATATTGTGAGTGTTTTTCTGTGCGACAAATATATCAACCATCTTGTCCTCACATTTGTTGTATGCTGTCAATGCGCAGCCGCTGTATGCCTGCCGGCACTTTCACTTCCACCACATCGCCTACGTGTTTTCCCATAAGTGCCTGTGCGATGGGCGATTTGATTGACAGCTTCTTCTCGGCGAGGTTGGCCTCGTGTGGGCTCACGAGTGTGTAGGTCATCGGTGTGTTGGTGTTGAGGTTGGTCATTTCCACTTTAGTGAGCAGCCGGACCACGTCGGATGCTTCGCCCGAGAGGTCGATAACCCTGGCATATTGCAGCACACGCTGCTTGAAACGTATCTTGCCCAGCAGTCGCGACTGTTCGCGGCGGGCAGCATGATACTCGAAGTTTTCGCTCAGGTCGCCCTTTTCCCGTGCCTCGACCAGAGCCTCCTTCACCTTTGGATATTCCACATATTCCAGTTGGTATAGCTCGGCCACGAGTTTGTCGTAGCCTTCTTTCGACATATATTCCATGAGCAATTAATAATGAGCAATGAACAATTAATAATGCAAAGATACGAATTTTATTTGTATGATGATGTGTTATCTCAGGAAAATATGCTAAATTTGCAGTGAGAAATATAAATAACAGAATCGATGAAGAACTTACTTACAAGGTGCAGCATACGCAAATATTCCGACCGGCCGGTAGCTGACGAACTACTTAATCGCCTCTTCGCTGAGGCAGCACGTACCCAGACGATGGGCAACCTGCAACTCTATTCGGTAGTGGTAACTCGTGAGGCCGAGATGAAAGCGAAGCTTGCACCAGCACATTTCAACCAGCCGATGGTGACTGAGGCATCTGTCGTGCTCACCATCTGTGCCGACTTCAACCGCACTACCCAATGGGCACTCAACCGCAAGGCGCATCCGGGATATGACAACATGCTGTCGTTTCTCAACGCAGCGACCGATGCACTGCTCTATACACAGACACTTTGCAACCTCATGGACGAGGAGGGACTGGGCTACTGCTACCTCGGTACCACCATCTATCAGCCGCAACAGATAATAGATGTGCTCCAGCTGCCACGTCTTACCTTCCCTGTAGCAACGCTCACCGTGGGTTGGCCCGACGAATGTCCGCCGCAGTCCGACCGCCTGTCGGTTGACAGCTTTGTGCATCATGAAACCTATCGTGACTACACGCCCCAGTCGATTGACACGTTCTACACAGCCAAGGAGCAACTGGACGAGAACCGCAGGTTTGTGGAAATAAATGGTAAGGAGACGCTCGCGCAGGTGTTTACCGACATACGCTACACCCGATCCGACAACGAAGCGCTGTCTGCCGAACTGCTGAAGTCATTGCGCAATCAGGGATTCATGGTTTAGCCTAATGCCCGATTTGGGTTCCGGAAATGTGATTCCAGATGCAGTGGCCCATCCGTTGGTGTTGGGTGTGCTGATTTGGTGTGGGAATATAATCTTGCGAATACTGAAGAAAACCCTTGCGAGTACTGAAGAAAACCCTTGCGAGTACGGAATATTTTTCCCGAGAGTATATACGAATTCTTTAATTTGTGGTGCAAATTTAATAATTTCTGCTAGAAATTTAATAATTTGCACCACGATTTATATAATTTGCACCACAAATTAAAGAATTCACCTACACTCTCAAGGGTTTTCCTATATATGTGTAGCAAAATTAGTACGTATTCGCGGCAATTTTCCTATATTCATCCATACGACAAGTGCAGGGCCAATATGGCCGAAACATTCTGCAGGAATGTACAGACTTATATAGAAAATACAGGTGGCTTGGTACTAAAAATGATGCACTGACAGCAGAAAAAGAAGGAGAACGCTTGTCGGGTCGGTAGAATTGTGTATATTTGTAGGCGAATAGCAGCTGTATGAAGCGCTGAAAGAATCAATAAACAACGATATAAAACTTAACAACTTAAAACCTCAAAACCTATGAAACAACCTTACTCCCTGTTGATTGGCCTCGTGCTGACCTGCGTGTTGGCAATATGGCCTGCAAACAAGTTGTCGGCTCAGACTTATGAGCAGATGACCAACCTGCCTACACTCTACGTGGATGTGGCTAACAAGGCTGCTGTGACCGACAAGAAGGTATGGAAGACAGCCACGATGACCCTGGTGGAAGCCAGTGGGCAGACAACGGCATCGATGAAGATACGCTGTCGTGGAAACTCTACCTTCACTGCCAGCAAGCTGAAACTGGCTTACCGCATGAAGTTTGACGAACCTATAGCACTGCTTGGCGAAGGACATGCAACAGCCCACAACTGGGTGCTCATGGCCAATGCCTACGACAAGACGATGCTACGCAACGCACTCACGTCAAACGTGCTGGCATCGTTCCTCGGTATGCCGTTCTGTCCTGGTGCAAAGTTTGTTGACCTTGTGCTCAACGGTACGTATCAAGGCACATATCAGATTACCGACCACCCCGAGGCTAACGACGGACGCCTCGACCTGGGCAGCGAGCTCGACAGCAAAGTGGCCGATCGCGGATACTTCCTCGAAGCCGACGGATGGGAGGACCACAAGTGCTTCAAGACCAAGACTAACCAAGTGCCGGTGCGTGTACACTCACCAAAAGACGGAGAATACACAAACACTCAAATCACTTACATAGAGCGCTTCGTAAACCAGTTTGAGACGGCTCTCATGGGCAACGACTATCGCGACCCGGAGAAGGGCTACCGCGCACTCGTCGATTCTGTTTCGCTGGCAAACTTGTATATCGGTACCGAGATGTGTGCCAACCCCGATGGATTCTACAGCATGTATATGTATAAGAAGGCAGGCGACAACCACCTCTACTTCGGTCCGATGTGGGACTATGACATAGCATACGGTAACGATTACCGCAAAGGCGACACTTCTGAGAGTCTCATGAGCGACATTGGCTTCGGTGTGGCTCGCACATGGTGGGCACGCATGTGGGGCGACCCTTGGTTTCGCCAGCTCATCAACCGCCGCTGGAAAGAACTTGTGGCACAAGGCATCGAGGCACACCTCTTGGCAAAGGTTGACGAGATGGCTGCAGAGATAGAGGAGTCGCAGAAGCTGAACTACAAGAAACACAGCCTCACTACCGTGGTATATCACGAGTGTGTGACTCACAGCACTTACGCTGAATACGTGGCCGACCTGAAGAACTTCATCACAAAGCACACGGCGTTCCTTACCAAGACGTTTGATCTCAAGGCAGCTGAACCAGTGACAGAAGAGGACGGCAAATTCAAGTTTATCGACAACTACTACTACCGCATCAAGAATGCAAACAACAATCACTATGTTGACATCTCGGGACAATCGTCGGCCAGCGGCGCAATGGTATGCACATGGGAGGAGAACACCGCATGGCTCTCACAGCAATGGACCATCCGCAGTGTAGGAGGCGAATATGTGCAGTTCATCAACCGCCTCAGCGGCATGGCACTGAACGACCCAACTCCGGGCACAACCATGTCGTCAACACAACTCAATGTGGTTGCAGCCGACTCAACAAGCGACAGCCAGCTGTGGCAGGTGGTGGATGCAAACGGCACAGGTGTGTATAACATCATCAACAAGAAGACACAGTTTGGTATGAACAACAATGCCGGCTCGTCGGAAAACGGCAACAAGGTGATAAGCTACACAAGCGACGCAAGGAACGCAACAAGCCTCAACCGTCAGTGGTATATCCTGCCATACGAGGTGAACACCGACGACATCCTCCACGGAGGCGGCGAGGATGAAGACATACCCGAAGACCTCAACAAGGATGGAGTGGTAGATAGCCAGGATGCAATGAGAATATATGAGTACATCCAAAATCATTAATCACATTCATCTTATATTATACTTATATCTACGTCAATCTACGTCAATATACGTTTATCCTACTTCTATATTCCAAAAACAAAAAACCATCCGGCTCACTGCCGGATGGTTTTTTGTTTTCATAACTGTTGAAAGGGTAGGGTATTAGTCTTCGCCTACAGTCTTCCAAATGCCAGCTGCGATGACAGCACCAACGAACGGACCAACGATGAATACCCAGAGCTGAGCAAGAGCATCGCCACCAGCGAATACGGCAGGAGCGATAGAACGTGCAGGGTTGACCGATGTGCCAGTGTAGTGGATGCCAACGAGGTGGATGAGGATGAGCGACAGACCGATTGCAAGGCCGGCGAAGTTGCCTGCACCCTTCTTTGAATCAGTTGTGCCGAGAACTACAAGCACGAAGATGGCTGTGAGCACGATTTCGGCGATAAGGCCGTTGACTACTGTGCCTGAGCAGGCGTTAGCACCTGTAGTAGTTCCTTGAGCCAGTTCAGGGCTGGTTGCTACGAGTGCATAGAGGATTGCAGAACCGATGAATGCACCGATTACCTGGAACAGCATGTACATGCCTGCATCTTTGCCGCTGATACGGCCGGTGAGCAAGCAACCGAGGGTGATGGCTGGGTTGATGTGGCAACCGCTGATGCCGCCGATGGTGTAGGCCATAGCTACTACTGCAAGACCAAACGCAATGGCTGTACCGATTACGGATGCAGGGTCAACACCGCAGTTTAGGCTGACAGCTGTGCCGCAGCCAAGGAGTACGAGTACCATCGTACCCACCATTTCTGCTAAATACTTCTTCATTGTCTTAATGATGATTTAATGGGGTTAATAAATGATTTTATTATAAACTATTTGATTCAAACTATTTATTACGAACATCTGTCCCGATATCTATTTTATTACGAACTTGCATGCGCATGTGTCGCCGGCAGTATTCTTCACACGTGCCACATAGATGCCTGCAGGCAGATTGCCTACGAAGGCAGTTGCATGTCCGCCTGCCATATTGAGGCTTGACGACTTCACTGTCTGGCCCGATGCGGTGAAGATGTTGAGGTCGGCAACAGTGGTTGACTGGCTGTTGACCACGATGTAACCACCGTCGAACATGAGGCTCATATCGCCTCCTTGTGCAATGATGTTGCCGATATTTGTCTCGTCGCCAGGGATGACAGGCTTCACGTAGAGTGTGTCGTAGCTGGTGAGGATGTTGCGTGCCGAGATTGTAGGTGTGTTCATAGCATATACATCGTCGGCTCCGTCAGGGTAGCGTCCAACACTCTTCGTTCCTTCATGGAGAGGATATTGCAGGGTGTCGGCCCATGCGAGGTCGGATGCGGTGATGAGAACCGAACCGCCTTCGGCAGCGAGCTTGAACGATGTGTGGAGCTGTGAGGTAGGGTCGAGCTTGTCACACCATACAATGAGGTATCCATGTGCAGGGATGATGGTATTCACATCCTCGGATGCTGGTATCTGATACTTCTGAGGCTTGGATTCGTTATCGCTGACATACATGCCTGCAATGTCGATAGGCTCGTCGGTGGTGTTGTAGAGCTCTATCCAGTCGTTCTTTTTATCATACTCGTTGACATATATGGTATTGGCTGCGCTCACTTCGTTTACGCGAACCGGAGCAGAGGCCATGAGTTCGTCGGCTGGAAGTGGTTCATAGAGGGCAACGATGTTGTGTGCACCACTGGTCGGAACGGTGTATTCGGTTTCTGTGCTTATGATGTCCTCGTCGCTTATTTCGTTGCTCACTTCGACCGATATCGCTGCATCAAACCAGATGTCGGATGATGTTTCGTTGCAGTTGTGTACTTCGAAGCAGATGACATTTGTGCCCTTGCGCAGCAACGAGTTGTCGATAGTGATGGTGCCTTCGTAAGGTTCGTCGCCTACCCATACATCCTCATATGTCTGTACGTAGTCGGCATACTTGGCTCCCGATGGCATGATATATCGACCTACTTCGGTGCCGTTGATGTAGGCAATGATGCCGTCATCGACCTGATAGGTTATGATATACTTCTCGTTGTCGGCCGGTGCATTGTCGAGTGAGAAGTTGCGACGGAAGTAATATGTTGGCTTCTTGTCGCTCTTGTCGAGTTGGGTGGTTGCATTTGCCATTGGCTTGCCGTCGTTTCCGAATCCGAACGGAGCATTGGCCGAACCCCATCCTGAGCGGATGTAGTTGCGCTCGGTCCATGAAGCTTCGTCGAGCGAACCGAAATCGTAGTAGCTCCATGTTGAGCCCATCGGGAATATGTCTTTTGACTCGCGCTTAACAGTCTCTGCCTCTTGCCAGCCTTTGAACCGATAGCCTGCAAGTGGCTGTGCGGTGAGTGTGACTGGTGCGAAGCAGTAGCCGTTGAACATTGCTTTAGGTATTTCGATGCCGTTATAGCTGATTTGTGCTGTGCTTATGTTTGAACTTACCTGAAGTGCTTGTAGCTCGGTGTTGCGCAGGTTGAAGGTGTTGTAGTTCTTCATCACGTTCATCATGTTTTGCTTGAAGTTGCCTGAGATGGCGTTGATGATACCTTGCGAACGTTCCTTGTTTGTACCTACAGGGTCGTTGCCTTCCCATCGCAGGGCAGTGCGTACGTTCTCTGCCATTTCGTTGACGATGCGTGCATTCTCTTCGTCGTCGCGGAACACGCATCCGCCTACGATGCAATATGTGTCGATGAATTTCTTCTTGAACTCTTCGTGCTTCAGCATGTTGAGGAAGATAGTGACGAGTTCAACCTCCTTGGTTATGGAAGAGCCGTTGTATTCAGGACGTCCATAGAATGTGTGCATCTGTTTGTTCTGGAAGTCGTTGAAGATGTTGTTTCCGCTGCGATCGACGCAGTTGTCGAGGTCGAATACCACGAAGTGGAACTTGCCGTCGTTGCGGTCACGGAATGCCTTGCAGTTGTTGTGAGGCCAGTCCCAGTCGTTGAGGAAGAACTTGTAGGCCATGTAGTTGGTGTAGTTTTCAATATCCACCACGTCGCATATCTGCTTGTATATTTCTTCGTTCTCAGGGTCGGCTGCCAACTCCACGGTGAGGTTGTACCAGTGGTCGAATGCATCGCGTGTGCCGTTCTTCTGTACATAGCCCGAGTCAACGCTCATCTCGAAGCAGTCAATCTCGTCGGTGTCGATGCCGTAGTTGGCATATCCGTAATGTTTGTTGCTTGGTTCGCGCATGTTGAGCATACCGAGGTATGAGCCGTTGATGAAAACATGTGTCGGCTGATATGACTGCAAATCGAGTTTGAAGCCCGACTGGCGTGCAATCTCTTGCAGTGCAGCGTCTTTCAGGCGGTACTTGTTGTAGTTGTCGTTTCCGCCGTTACGCAGCAGAACTGACTTGTTGCGGTTGTATGGCTTGTCGTTGAAGAATGGATATTCGTATTTGTTTTGTCCATACACGCTGTTTGCTTTCAGCTTGAATGAGCGTGGCTCGTATTTGCGGCTCCATCCGCCGGCTATGGAGAAGTTGACTTCCTGGTTTACTACTTCTGAGTTTTCGACCAGATATTCGAAGTTGACCGGACGGTCCCATTCCATGTTGAAGTTACGTTTCGTGTAGTCTTGGTTGGCTGTCTTTCCGTTGGTACCTGATACATATACGCCGATGGTGTTGTCGTAGAGGTTGTCGGGTGCTGTCACTACCGATACTACTGGCAGGTAGTAGTCGCGGTCGCGATAGATGTAAGAACGTGTCACGACTCCGCTTGGCAGGTACCCGTCTTTGAAGTAGCGTAGGCGCAGTACGGTTGTCTGGTCTATCTCGAAGATTCCGTTGCTGCTTTCTTCTCCGTTGTCGAGTGTTGGTGTGGTGCCGTCGGTGGTATATCTCAGTGTGGTGCCTTCAGGTGTGTTGACGGTGACGCTGAATGGTGTGTCGAATACTTGTCCGTCTTTGTTGACTTCTGGCAGTGGCAGTTGTTCTGTTGCAAACATGCTCGATGCGTTCGACTCGGTTGGGGTAGGGAATGCAGTGAAGCCCCATTCGCTACCTCCGTCGGTCGTACGTGCATAGGATGTGCGCATTACTGCGGCAGGGTAGTCTTGGCTCACGATGAGGTTGCCTGCATCGTCGCTTATGTAGATTGTGCCGCCGTCGGTGTCGAGTTTCATGTTTACTTGTGTGTTGAGCCATTGTTCGCCTACGTCTTTGCGTGTTTCGGCATGGTCAAACCACAATGTGAAGAATCCGTGTGCCGGTATGCTGCCAATCTTGCGTGGAAGCATTGCTTTCTTCAGGTTGGTTGGGTCGTCGCTCACCCAGTAGGCTCCGATGTTGGCTGGCATATCGGTCGGGTTGTAGAGTTCCACCCATCCGCCATAGTTCCATGATGGGTCGATGAACATATCGACGTTTGCTGCCATGATTTCGTTTATAATCATCGACTCCTTTGTTCCGCCGTTGTTCACCACTGTCACTGTGCACGATGCTGTCAGTTCTGTTCCGTCGATGGTGGTTGCTGTGATTGTGGCTGTGCCGCGTGCCATGCCATAGACGTTTCCGTTGTTGTCAACGGTTGCAACTGATGGGTCGGATGTATCCCAGCGTACTCGCTTGTAGGAGGCATCGTCGGGGGCGATGGTTGCTTTCAGCTTTGCTGTCTCATCGAGGTTTATTTTCAGTTCAGTCTGGTTGAGTGTGATGGCGGTAGCGGGCACAAGTTCGCCGGCGCGTTCGATGGTCCAGTTGTCGAGACAGGTCCATCCGTCGTAGCTGCGGCCCCAGCCGCCCCAGCCACCCCATCCGCCCCAGGGGTCTTCTTCTTCGTCTTCGTAGAGCATGATGCCGATGAGCAGGGTGCTGTCGCTGCCCACTTCCACTTCTACGTAGTTGTGGTAGTAGCCGGCTTCAAACCAGTTGCGTGCCGAGGTTTGGGTGTTAGGCACGTATCCGGCATCGTTGCGTGTGGAGCCTCCGCCAAGGTCGTCTTTTGTTGCTCCGCTCGATAACAATGCAATGAGTGTATATTTGTCGTCTGTGCCTGATGAGGCATAGAGTCGTGCTTTCTGATATTGTGTCGGGTCTTCGCTTGTGAAGCGTTGGTAGTCTTGCTGCTGGTTGCCCGAGCGATAGAATGCTTGTACACCTACACGATAGAGGCCTGGTTCCATGCCTGTGATGTATTGGTAGCTGTCGAAATAGCGTTGGTAGTGTTCGGCGTTTTCTCCTGGATTGCCGCTCACACTGAATGCTGTGCCGCTCCATCCGGTCTTGACGTCGTTGTTGTCGAAACGTGGGTTTACGATGTACATATCTGTCACATCAAGCCATGCTTGGGCCTGGGTTTGTAAACTCATACTTAATGCCACGGCTGTGACAAGTAACGATAGTTTCTTCATAGTATGCTTTTGTTGTTTTCTGAATCTTGACAGGATTAATTAGTAATTTGTTTTTATGACAGCCGACGTGTATCTTCACGCGCGGTTCATCGTGCAAATTTATGAAAAAAATGTGATTCGTTGTTTGTTGTTTGTGTAAAAAGTTGGTGTTTTTAACATTATAATATAGAAAAAGGTGTGAAATGGTGTGCTTGGGTGGGGTCAGTCGGGCAGAATGCGTCGTGCTCCTACGTATCGTTTTATGTAGTATGCCGACGATGCGAAGTCGTCGATTGTGATACCTTTCGACACCGATGCGTGTATGAACTTGAAGCTTCCGCGACGTTTGTCAACGCTGTACACAATGCCTACGTGGCCCACGCCTCGCACCGACGAGCGTGTGAAGAACACGAGGTCGCCCGGCCGCAGTTCTTTTTTGTCGATTGAGTGTCCTTGTGTGTATTGTGCTGCCGACATCCGGTGTAGTTTTATTCCGAACTTGGCAAATACATAGGATGTGAATCCAGAGCAGTCGAATGTGTTGGGGCCCGTGCTGCCCATCATGTAGCGTTTGCCGCGGTGGCGTTCGGCCTCGGTGAGCATTCGCATGGCCAGTGCGTAGGGCGATTCTGATGTGGATGTGATGGTCCCGTCGTCTTCGGCCTTCAGTTCGGTCTTGGGAAAGTGTCGCTCGGTCATTGCTTTTATCACCCGTGCTGCTTCGTGCGAAGGGTCGGCCGCCGGCCCGGTGCTGTTCGCCTGGCGGAATGATACAATCTGTGCCGACTTGAATGTCCCGTCGGCAAACAATCGTACATCGGCCAGCGGGGCTGCTCCCAGTTCGCCTGTGTAGCTCACTCCGTAGGGTGTGCAGAAGTTGCCGAGGCCGTAGATGATGAGCCGGTCTTTGTAGAGCTCGAGGGGTAGGGGATGTCCCAACCCGTTGCCATAGACGATGTCGGCTCCTGCGTTTACGCATGTGTGGGCAAAACTGGTGGCTTGTTGCATGTAGGTTGTGATGCGTGTCGGTGTATGGCCTGTATGCAATGTGCCCATTGTCTCGTTGAGGCTGAATGCCACCACAACGATGTCGCACTGGTCGGCAAGTCCTGCCACCATGTTGTGAATGAGTGTGGAGTCGGCCATCGAGAGTGTGTGTACCGATGTACCGAATGCTATGAAACCATATTTCAGTCCGTCACGTTCAAATGTGTGGTAGTCTTGCATGGCCTTCAGCCCTGCAAATTCAATCCCGGCTCGTCGCATCGAGTTCATCGTCGTCTGCATTCCCTCGATTCCGAAGTCGGCCACATGGCTGTTGGCAAGGCTCAGCGCCGTGAATCCAGCTTCGCGCAGTGCTGTGGAGTATTCTTCCGACACTCGAATGAGTTTGTGTGAGCCGATGAGGTTGGCACGGTTGGGTGTGCCGTCGATGTCGATAAGTACGGTGCCGAGTGTGCCGAATGCCACGTTGGCAGCTTTCAGGTGGCTGCTCACGTTGGCAAACAGATGTGTGGCATCGAGCGGCCGCTCAGAGTGTGAGCCATAGCTGTTGCCTACGTTCACCTCGCCGGTAAACGCCAGTCGCACTTCGCTCTGCGCACTGAGGTACAGGGCTGATACAAGCAATAGTATGGTCAGCAATTGTCTCACGTCGTGGTTTCTTTCAGTTTAAGCTACTGCCGTGGAAATACAATCGGAATGTATCTTTGCAGTTTTATATTGCAAAGATACGCATTTTTGAATAAAACTCAGTTGTAGAAAGGTGAAAAAACTATATTTCCGGCATAAATTTGTATTGTCATCAGCCGTTTTTCTCCTAACACAAAATGACATTCCCGAATTTGAGCGCGCACTCTCGGCCCTGCGACTGCGCACTCTCGGCCTCGCGACTGCGCACTCTCGGCCTCGCGAGTGCGCACTCGTGAAAGCGAGAGAAAAGGGTGCCGTTGCTCTCAGCTGTGGTGGTTTTACGACTGTCGGGTGCATTTAGTTGATGTATTTATGCAAAAAGATGACGAAATACTTGTTTCTTATTAAATAAAGGTGTATCTTTGCAGGCTGTTTCATGCGTGGTGTACAGAAATACCACGTGGTGCGACATGCCTTTGCGGCTGTGAAAACAATATTCATTAAATACATAAAATTCAAAACAAATCTATGAGTCAGAAAAGAGTTTACACCTTCGGAAACGGACAGGCCGAAGGTAACGCCAACATGCGTGAATTGCTTGGCGGCAAGGGTGCAAACCTTGCAGAGATGAACCTCATCGGAGTGCCAGTGCCTCCTGGTTTCACAATCACTACCGACACTTGCAACGAATACTATGAGGTTGGTCAGCAGAAAATCATGGAACTGCTCAACGACGATGTGCTTGCTGCAGTGAAACATATCGAGGGACTGATGAACTGTAAATTCGGCGATGCAACCAACCCGTTGCTCGTGTCAGTACGTTCGGGTGCCCGCGCTTCTATGCCTGGTATGATGGATACTATCCTCAACCTCGGTCTCAACGACGAAGTGGCTGAAGGCATGGTGAAGAAGACACAGAACCCTCACTTCGTTTACGACTCTTACCGTCGTTTCGTACAGATGTACGGCGACGTGGTACTCGGCATGAAGCCAGTAAACAAGGAAGACATCGACCCATTCGAGGCCATCATCGAAAAGGTGAAGGAAGAGCAGGGTGTGGTTCTCGACAAGGACCTCTCTGTTGAATCACTCAAAAAATTGGTTGTACTATTCAAGGAAGCTATCAAGAAGCAGACTGGTTCAGACTTCCCAAGCGACCCAATCGAGCAGCTCTGGGGTGCCATCTGTGCTGTGTTCCGCAGCTGGATGAACGACCGCGCCATCCTCTACCGCAAGATGGAAGGAATTCCAGACGAGTGGGGAACAGCCGTAAGCGTCATGGCAATGGTATTCGGCAACATGGGCGACACCAGCGCAACAGGTGTTTGCTTCAGCCGCGATGCAGGTAACGGTGAAAACCTCTTCAACGGAGAGTACCTCATCAATGCACAGGGCGAAGACGTAGTTGCAGGTATCCGCACACCACAGCAAATCACTAAGATTGGCTCACAGCGCTGGGCAAAGCGTGCAGGCATCAGCGAGGAAGAGCGCGTTGCAAAGTATCCATCAATGGAAGAAGCAATGCCACAGCTCTATGCTGAGCTCAACGCACTTCAGGACAAGCTCGAGCACCACTACCACGACATGCAGGACATGGAGTTCACCGTACAGGAAGGCAAACTCTGGTTCCTCCAGAC
>CAMHPM010000004.1 GCA_946187025.1 uncultured Prevotellaceae bacterium | reverse complement strand
TTGCTCAACGACGATGTCAACAACCTCGGAATGGACCGCAGTATGCCCGAGAAATGGTTGCTCACACACTTCTCCGACATTATCAGAGCTAACACTCCAAAGTTGGAAGAACTGATAATGTGTACTGCCCTGTGGACCGAAGACGAGTATGCGTTTTGCATCCACTTCTACAACTACGTAAACAATCATCCACACACAGCCATCCCCGAAGTATATCAGCAGGCAGCCATGATGCTGGGCACAGCCGAGTCGTCGCCAATCACACTCAACGACTTCCCGTTCGACCCATCCATAACTGCACGATACAACTCGTTCAAAAACATATTCAGCACATTGTCGGCCCAGAACATGGACATGGCTGCCATCGGGCAGAAAATGCGTCATGACTATGGCGACACATACTGGTGGTATTATTATTTCTATACAGACTTCAAGATTTACTAAAGATATGAACATAAAGAAAACCCATCTATTCAGCCTCGTGCTGGCAGTAGTCACACTCGCATCGTGTACACACCACCCATCCCTGCCGGCAACATATAGCACCGAGGCATCACAGCCCGACATCTATCCCGACTATCGTGATGTGGTCGTACCGCCCAACATTGCCCCGCTCAACTTCGGCATCCGGGGCGACATAGACCAGAGTGTGGCCCGGTTCACGTATGCTGGGCAGTCGCAGACCTATGGTTCTGACAATAAAATCATTATCGACGAAGGCGAATGGAAAGCCATGCTTGCCGCCGCCAAAGGTGGCGACATCAAGGTAGAGGTCTTCACCGAGAGCGACGACACATGGACTGCATGGCAGGCATTTACAATAAGTGTGGCCGAAGAAGACATCGATCCTTATGTCTCATATCGACTTATTTTTCCATCATACGTGGCCTATGAGATGCTCAGCATCAACCAGCGTGACCTCACATCGTTTGATGAGTCGGAGATATACAACAACTTCATCATCTCGGGCGAGGCTGACGGTCAGTGCATCAACTGCCATTCATACCAGAACTACCACACGCAGAACATGCAGTTCCACATGCGCCAGGGTCATGGAGGCACCATGATAGTGCACGACGGCACGCCGACAAAGGTGAATCTGAAGACCGACTCGACCATCTCGGCAGGAGTCTATCCATCGTGGCATCCTACCATGCCACTCGTAGCCTACTCTACCAACCACACCGGACAGTCGTTCCACACCAAGAGTCATGCCAAGATTGAGGTGCAGGACACCGAGAGCGACATCATCCTTTACGACGTGGAAAAGAACGAGGTGCGCGATATAAGTGCGCTGGACGAAGAGCTCGAGTGTTTCCCTACCTGGTCGCCCGATGGCAAAACCCTATATTATTGTTCGGCTCATTTCGAGTATCACAACGACACCATAGCCCACGAGACCGAGATGATAGAGCGGTTCCGCGAAGTGAAATACGACATCTACCGCAAGTCGTTCGACCCACAGACACTCCGTTTCGGCGATGCAGAGAAGATATACGAGGCATCGGCCGACAGCATGAGTGCCACGTTCCCTCGCGTCAGCCCCGACGGCCGCTACCTGCTCTTCGGCCGTGCCGAGTTCGGTTGCTTCCATGTGTGGCATCCCGATGCCGACCTCTACATCATGGACCTCAACACCATGCATGTGCGAAAGCTTGAGAACGTGAACAGTACACGCGCCGAGAGTTTCCACGCATGGTCGAGCAACGGCCGCTGGATGGTGTTCATATCACGTCGCGATGACAGCAACTACTCGCGCCTCTACTTCGCTTATTTCGACAAGAGCGGACACGCACACAAGGCATTCGAAATGCCACAGCGCGACCCCGACTTCTACACCTACTTCATGCGCTCATACAATGTGCCCGAATTCATGGTCGAGCCTGTCGGCATAAGCGCACAGGAGTTTGCAAGTGCTGCAAAAAAAGAGCCGGTGCAGGCTAAATTCATATCAACCGACGCACCGAAAGGCAAGAAGACACAGAAAGAAGCAGAATTCATAATTAACTAACAATAAATTCACAATCCTCATGAAGAAAGCACTATTCCTAATCGCCTCATGCATGGTCAGCACCAGCATCTTGGCACAAGGCACATTGGCCGACTACAAGCGTGCATACAGCATCCGTAGCGCATATGCCGGCAAGACAACCAACATTGTCAACACCAATGTGCAGATGTCTGACGACCAGTCGCAACTCATCTACTCCGTACAGACAAAGACTGGCAACGACTACTATGCCATCGACCTTAAGAAAAACACTAAGGCGCCTCTTTTTGACTCCTCGAAACTGGCAGCAGCCCTGTCGCAGCAAACCGAACGCGAAGTGACGTCACGCAACCTCATGCTCATGTCGCTCAAACCAGCCCAGCTCGATGGAGGAGGCAAAGGCATCACGTTCGATGCCTACGGCTACCACTGGACCTACAACACCACCCTCGACCAGCTGACCCGCGGCGAGCAGTTGCAGCAAGAATCGGGAATGCGTGGCAGGGGCGGACAAGGCGGCCAGCAGCGCCGGTGGTCGGAGGTGGACGACCAGCGCGGACGCACAGCCCGGTTCGGTGGCGGACCGCTCCAGGTGTATGGCAAAGACAACAACCTCTACCTGCGCAACACCGACACGCAGGAAGAGACGGCGCTTACGACCGACGGCAACGAGCAGTTCTACTACTCGTCGTGGGGCAGTTTCTCGAGCGACGGCAAATACTATGCTACGGTAAAAATCAAGCCTGGAATAAAGCGCTACGTCACATACGTCAACTCCTCGCCTACCGACCAGTTGCAACCTAAATACTACAACATTGAGTATGCCAAGCCGGGCGACTCGCTCGACTACAAGGTGCCGGTAGTCATCAACCTCGAGACACGCGAGGCTACCGTGGCCGACGATGCTTTGTTCCACTCTCAGTTCGACCTCTCGACACCTCGATGGGACCGCGACAAGCACACTCTCACATTCTCGTTCAACGAGCGCGGACACAAGAACTACCGCATCCTGGAAATGAATGCCGAGACAGGCAAGGTGCGTGCCATCATCGATGAGCACGACGACAAATACGTGGCATGGACCCGCATGGAGCGCCGCGACGTGCTTGACGGCAAACGAATCATCTGGTTCAGCGAGCGCGACGGCTACGGACACCTCTATCTCTACGACCGCGCCACCGGCAAAGTTGTAAACCAGATAACCAAAGGCCAGTTCTACGTACGCCGCATAGTCGATATCGACGAAGAGCGCCAGCTCATCTACTTCACTGCCAACGGCGAAGGCCTGCCTAAGACCAACCCGAACGAAGACCCATACAACCAGCATCTGTGCCGTGTGCAGTTCAACGGAAAGGGATTCATCGACCTCACCCCCGACGAGGGAAACCACTCTGCACGTTTCCTCGGCGAGGATAAGAAATACATAATCGACACATACTCCACAGTCGAAGTGCCACCGACCACCGTCCTGCGCGACGGCAAGACGGGCAAGGTGATGCAGACACTGGGCCAGACCGACATAAGCGAACTGCGTGCCACCAACTGGCAGCCGCAAGAGGTGTTCGTGGCAAAGGGCCGTGACGGCAAGACCGACATTTGGGGCATCATCCAGCGTCCGTCAAACTTCGACCCATCGAAGAAGTATCCTGTAATCGAGTACATCTATTCAGGACCTGGCGACCAATATGTTCCAAAGACATTCTCCACAGTCGGCAGCCTGGCCGAACTGGCCGAACTTGGATTCATCGTCGTGCAGATGGACGGCATGTCAACCTCATGGCGCAGCAAGGAATTTGAGCAAGTATGCTACAAAAACCTGAAAGATGCCGGATTCGAAGACCGCAAACTGTGGATAAAAGCCGCAGCACAGAAATATCCATACATGGACCTCGACCGCGTAGGAATCTACGGCTGTTCGGCCGGCGGACAGGAAGCACTCGCCGCCCTGCTCTTCCACGGCGACTTCTACAAAGCTGCCTACTCGGCCTGCGGATGCCACGACAACCGCATGGACAAGATATGGTGGAACGAACAATGGATGGGCTACCCTATCGACGAATCGTATATTGCCAGCAGCAACACCGAAAACATCGCCAACCTGAAAGGCAAGCTCATGCTCCTGGTCGGCGAACTCGACGACAACGTTGACCCTTCATCAACATTCCAGGTTGTCAACCAGCTCATCAAACACAACAAGGACTTCGAATTCATCTACCTGCCAGGCGAGCGCCACACCATGGGCGGAGCCTACGGCACCCATAAGATGTACGACTTCTTCGTAAAGAACTTCCTCGGAGTCGAGCCTCCTGCATGGGACCTGCTCGAACGCAGATAACAAACCCGACACACATCTACCACCACAAAAAACTGGAGGAAATGCCATCACATCGGCATTCCTCCAGTTTTTTCATACCCCGGTGCAGAACCACGCCGCACCACCCGTTTCTGCGAGTCCGCACTCACGACCCCGAGACTCCGCACTCACGGCCCTGCGAGTGCGCACTCGCGACCCCGAGACTGCGCACTCGCAGAAAGCCCGGCAGATGTGGCGTCATTACTGCTTCGGCCGGCGGCATGTCATGATGGGTCGATATGGCTTCATTTTGCCTTGGTTTTAACGACGGCATCTGCAAGTCCGGCCGACGTCGCCTTGACTGTGACCTGCCCACGACGTCCGTTCGACTGGATGCCAAGAGCAAGCTGGCCCTTGAAGACATGCATCTTCGGACGTGTGAACACCTCGAACGAAGTTGCATCGCCATTGCAGATACCGCGGAACTGAGCAGCACCTTCTACGCTGATGCTCACCTCGTTATCGGCCTCAGGGCAAAGATTGCCGTCGCGGTCAACGATGCTTACTGTGAAGAACATCATGTCGTCGCCATCAGCGCGGAGAGTCTGCCGCTGGCTGTATTCGTCGAGGGTCTGTGGCTCCAAGACAATATGATGCGGCTCACCTGCAGTGCGGCGCACTGCCTCGCCACGTTTCACCCCCTCGACATCATACACCACCACCCGTATTTCACCCGGTTCGTACTTCACATCGTTCCAACGCAGGCGATAGCGGTCGATGAGCGGCTCGTCAATCTTCGTGGTGCGTCCGCCATCAGCCTTTTGACGCACATCGAGACGTTTGCTTATACGTCCCTGACTCTTGCCATTGACAAACAGCTCGGCTGTAGGATAATTAGTATATACATACACAGGTGTGACTTCGCCCTCGCGTCCCGGCCACGTCCAGTGTGGCAGCAGATGTATGGTCTCCGCCTTGGTATTCCACCGGCTGCGATACAGGTAGTAGCGGTCTTTCGGCAAGCCTGCCAGGTCGAAGATGCCGAAGTAGCTTGAACGCGCGTTCATACGGTCATCGTAGGGTGTCGGTTCGCCCAGATAGTCGAAACCGGTCCACACAAACTCACCTATCACATAGTCGAAATCGTCTTGCAGCACCCAGTCGTCTTCGGGAATATTGCTCCACGAACAAGCCTCGAGGTCGTATGACGAACACTGTCCGTCGTCGTACCGCTTGCCATCGGCCCTGACCACAGGGAAATGATATACGCCGCGGCTGCTTACGGTCGATGCCGTCTCGCTGCCGAGCAGGAACTTCTGATGCAGGCGGTCGTAGGCACCCTTATATTTATGTGTGCGATAGTTGAGTCCGACAATGTCGATGGCATCGGCAAAGCCCGAAGTGATGACATTATCCCATCGATCCATACCGCTGGTGCAGAGGCGTGACGATTCGAGACGATGCATCAGGTCTTGCATCCTGACAAGCATCTGAGTGCCCTCGCGGCCACCTTGCTCCGGGATTTCGTTGCCCACCGACCACATCACATTCGACGGATGGAGGCGGTTGGCCATGACCAGATTGGTGAGGTCACGTTCCCACCAGTCGTTGTAGAACCGGTTGTAGCCATTTCGGCATTTAGGATATTGCCACATGTCGAACGACTCGGCCATAACCATCATGCCAAGCGAGTCGCACACATCCATCTGCAACTGGCTCGGCATATTGTGAGCCGTACGTATGGCATCACATCCCATGACCTTCAGCAGTTCCACCTGTCGCACGAGCGCCGCCTTGTTCACCGCCGCACCAATCATTCCGAGGTCGTGGTGCAGGCACACGCCCTTGAACTTGCGCGTCTGTCCGTTGAGTTGGAATCCATGCTCGGCGGTATAGCTCACGGTGCGTATTCCGATGCGGCGTGTCAACTCATCGCACAACACCTGTCGCCCCTGCACCTCATCATAGATTCTGACCCTCAGGTTGTAGAGCGAAGGACTTTCGGGCGACCACAGCTTGGCCTGCGACACATCGAGGGTGGCATAAGCCTTGCCATCTGTACGCACCACATCGGTTGCGTTGGCCACGACCCGTTTGCCATCCATGAGGTCGAACTGGGCTGTGAGCATGTGTCCGGTTCCGGCTCCAACCACCTGGGCATCAGCCTTCAGCACGGCAGAAGAAGCTTTTTTACCTGCTGCATCGATGCCTTCCACGCCTTGTGTCACACAATTCAGTCCCCAGCTATCGACAGCAATGCGGCCAGTCTCAATCAATGTAACCGGGCGGTAAAGCCCTGCACCAGGATACCAGCGGCTGCTTTCGGGCAGGTTGTGGAGGCGCACTGCCAGCACATTGTCGGTGCCATCGGTCTTCACATATTCTGTTGCATCGATATTGAACGCATTGTAGCCATACTTCCACTCGCCAGCCTTCTGTCCGTTGATATATACCTCAGGCTCAGCCATAGCTCCGTCGAAGTTGATTACGACACGTTCTGTCCGGTCGTTTACCCTGAATTTCAGGCGATACCATCCAGTTCCGGTCCAAGGCAAAGCCCCTGTGCGGCCGGTTTTCTCGGTTGCCTCGCGCTCTCCGTTCTGCTCTATGGCCACCGTCTGGCGGTCGTTATTGTTGTCGAACGGACCGGATATAGCCCAGTCGTGGGGTACTCTCACCTGCTCCCATGAAGAATCGTCGAACGTCGGTTTTGCATTGTCGGCATCGTCGGTGTGGGTGAACCTCCATCCCGTTGCCAACAATGTTTCATGTCTCAGGTTTTGTGCGCAAGCACCGATGCTTATTGCCAGTGCTGCAGCGATGATTGTGTGTCGTTTCATATCATTATGTATTATCGGATTAATCATCATGTTTTATTTGCTTAATCATCATGTTTTATATGTTTTATTCTGTCGTGATACCATCTGGAAGCTCATGCTTGTCATTTCTCTTTCTTTTGCGAGAGGCGGTATAGCCACCTCAACATGAAGAATTGTCCCTGCACATCTGTAAATCGTTCGGTGCGAGTGGATGATGAGACTGACAGCCACGAACTGCGGTTGGAGTGAAAAATATCGTTTACAATCAGCGATATCGACGAACGCATAATGTCTTTTCTGACCTCGATACAAGCCTGAAGGAGCGTTTTGTTCATGTCGGAATATCGATATCCGAAGTGGGATTCCAGCATTGAAGACCAATAGACAGCCCAATTGTGGGCGAATTCACAATTTGCACGTATGCTGCAATTTACGTCGGTCGCTGATACGGCTTCGAATCCGGGTCGTGAACTCGTAGAGCGACGGTGGATAACTCTTGGATATAAACTGATGAAAACCCTCTCACCATTTTTATACCAGCTATATGAGGTTGAAATGCTAAAAGTGAAATTATTATTGTGTATTTCACTGATCTGAGGTTCTGACGTAGGATTTAAATTGTATAAGCCAATGGTTTTGTTATAGGTATAGGAAAACTCGGGGTTTATGTTGAGTCCAAAACCATTGGAACCGATTAAAATACTTTTTCTCAAAGATGCGTTTGCCGACCAGTTTCCGTCGATATTGACAGGCCGGGCAGTGGTCACACCAGTCGTTCTGTCATACACCGACTCTGTAACAACGTATTTATGACTATTGGTATATGATGCCGAAAGGGTCACTCTCCTAAAGTGTTTCATACCATTGGAATCAAACGTCAAGCGGTAGTTTTCCGACGACGAGAGCTGCGCGAGTTCGGGGTTACTCCGTGATATATACAGAGGATTCGATGTGTTTGTGATATTAAGCAAGCGAGTCATGGCCACAGGAGTGTGACTTTGCTTGAAACTGAACGACACCGATGCGCCGGCTTTACTCATACAGGTAAGTCTGAGAGTCAATGACGGATTAAACATCGTGAGACTACGATGTGTTGCGGTATCGGTCTGCACACTGTTGTAGCCAAGATTATTGTGTTGTAATATCAGAGGCAGGCTCAGATCCAGTCCTATCCACTCTCTCTCGGAGCTTGACTCTTGAACCTTTTTTTTGACGCCATATTTTAAGTTAAATGTTGCATTGTGCAACCAATCAGTGGTATATGAGTGATTGCTGTTGAATGCATCGATGGTTTTGAACAGCAGTTCTTCCGACGGAAGGGCACCCAACGGGGCTGTATCGTTTGCCCATTCTTCACCCAAAAGATTTAGAAGGAAGTGGTCGTTGTCGGACTTGTTGTGATTGTATTGTAGCGAATAAGACGGGGTGATTGTCAAATGTGAATTGAGTTTATAGTCATACGAAGAAGTGAACTGCACCGACTGCTCCGTCGAATTCTTATCGTTGTATCTGTTTCTATAGTCATCGGGAATCTGTGATGCGGATATATATTCTATACCTTGCCGTGAAAATCCTTTATAATCCGAATTGCGATGACTAAGATACAGCTTGAGCAATATGGCATCGTTGGAGTGTGGAATCTTAATGCTTTTCGACAATTGGAGCGAGGCTCTCAATTCTTCAGAGCACGATTTTGATCTGCTTACCTCGCGATTGACAGCATTGAGCTGTGCCAACCTATAGGAGCTTGCATTGTATAAAGTGTCGAGCCATGCCGCACCCAGGCTGTCGGCTACATCGTTGTTAAAACTCACGTCAAAACTTCTGATATGATAAATCAGCCGACGGTAAAAAACATCGGGTTCTATCTTGATGCGCCATGGCGAGAGTGTGAAAAGGTCCCATGTATGGTGTGTCGATATGCCAAAATCGTACATTTTATTTTTTCCTGTACCAAGTGAGAATACATTGTCGCTGGCATAGTATGTTTGCGATTTGGATCTTCCGTTTCTGTCTAATAAAGTGTAAGCAATCTGAGTATATCCGTTGAGCGCCACTACACCATTGGGATGGTCGTAGTTGTAGTTTATACAAGCTCTTTCCAATTCAAAAGGATCGCTGCTTAAATTTGGCATAGAATAATCACTTCCGCTTGCGGGGTCGTTCGGGTCGCTCACATCGTCGGCCAGCAGGCTACCATCCACTCGGTAGTTTTTGTTAAAACGCATCAGGAACAGCTTGGCAGAATAGTGGAAGTCAGTACCATATCCCAATGCGAGGTTTCCGACCCATGTCGATTCGTACTGTTTCTTCAGCCGCACATCCATCACATAGCCATTGTATGTCCGCTCGCGTGCTATCTTCGATTTGGAATCGGGTGTCTTGTCGTAAACCTTCACTTTTTTTATCATGTAGTGAGGCAAGTTGTTGAGTATGGTTGTACGGTCTTCGTTGAAGAAGTCCTTGCCATTGAGCAACAATGCATCTACAGAGCGTCCATTGACCATTATCTGGCCGTCTTCATGCAACTCCACCCCCGGCATCTGCCTTATGAGGTCCTCAAGGACAGCACTCTCGCGTAACTCGAATGCCGTGGCGTCGTAGATGAGTGTATCTTTGTCGAAATAGAACTTCACCTTTGTGGCTGTGACAAAGACCGAATCGAGCAGGACATCGGTAGTGAAAAGCCTGCGACGCATTTTGATATCCACATCGGGCAGTTGGTACTCGCGCTTGCCGAATGTTATGTCGAGGTCTTTGTACCAAACGTTGTAAATTGCATTTTCGGCCTTGCATCGAAGTATGTATTTACCTTGATGCGGCACTTTGACAGTATATATTATCGTTGTTCTTATGTCACCTGTAATCGACAAAGATGCTCGTGACACGACGGTACTGTCGGCATCGAGCAAATCGACCGATGCACTCACATAGTCTCCAGTGACTGCATCAGCAATTTTACCACAAAGTAGTCGGGGCTCATCATCCTGAGCCTGGAGCTGTAGAGGTATGGCAAACCATAAAGCGATAAATATTATACAACATGCCTGTTTCATTGCGGTTGGATGCTTCTTGTTACGGTTGGATGCTATTAAGCGGTTGGATGCTATTCCACGATTGGATGCTTTTGATTAAGTCAGGGATATCCTGTGTCAAGACAGGATGCTTAATAGATTAGTCAGGGCACATGCAGTGGATGTGGCCTTGTATTCGGTTGCAAATATACAGAAAAAGCGGCGTTCTGCAATGCAAAACGTCGCTTTTTATATACAAATGTCTAAATTAAATTGTTTTTTCGATTACGATGGCCGTTATTTCATCATTGAAATGTGGCTCAAGATAAGTGCAAGTACCATAATGCCTGCGGTAAACATAACAATTGTTTCCATAACTATAATATCTTTTTACCGGTTATTTTACTGTAGGAGACGCTTCTCCCTGTTTCCCCAGTAACATTCTTTACTGTCTTTTGTTCAATTCTTAGCAACCGTCCCCTCCTGTGAGGAGGGGTTGGGGATGGTTAATTCTCAAATGGTCAGTCCACCATTGCAAATGCATAGAGGAACAAACCGATGAACGTTGCAACGAATGCAAGCGTGCATAACATCTGAATCTTTGTTACTTGTTCCATTGTTCAATCTTTTTACCTTTTGTGTTTGTAATCTAAGGGGCTCTCCCCTTTTCCTAATTAATAATCCTAAAAACTTATGTTGTATTCTGTGTCGGCTCGCTTAGCCTTTATCGTCGTTTGTTTCTTTTGACGCTGCAAAGGTACGGCGACTTTGCGGATTGGCAATCATTTTTATGCACAAAATACACGATTATCACAGTTTTATTGACTTCGGTCAATTCATGTTTGCGAACACGCGCAGTTTTTCGGCCTTTTTGGTGCGCAAAGGCGGGTGAACGGAAGTGTGTGTCATGACAGGGAAAAGGCGCGGGATTTTCACTTAAAAACCGATATTACGGCTTAGCGACAGGGAATATGCGGTGTATGACGGTTACCGGATCGTCACTCAAATATGTACAATCCGGTAATGATGCAGTTCATCTGCGACGAATATGTGGCGACCATCGGGCGTTTGTTGCCGTCGGTGCCCCATTGCTCCATCTCGCAGAGTATGTCGTGATAGCTGAACGAGTCGGTATCGAAGACCACATAATCGGCCGCAGGATATGATGCAGAGCCCTGGTCATATACGAGTCCGTGGCGTTCGCACAGGTCCACCATCTTCTCGAGATTACGGTTTGAGCCCCGCAGCAGGTAGCGTTTCTGCTGCATGTATTCGAGCATCGTCTGCTTGCTGCCCACAAGTTGCCACAGCTTGCGCGACAGGTATTCGCTTGCTCCCTTCAGGTATATTGCCATGCGTATCGGCACGGAGAGCAGCCAGTTGTAGTGGCTGTAGTGCTTACGGAAGAAGATGTACATGGCTTGGTAGAAGATATAGACGTAGTGGTAGGTGTTTTTGTTTGAGCTTTCGCCCTTGTAGTGCAACATGAGTGTCGGCAGGTAGTAGTTGCGGTGTTCTGTCTGCAACATGCGGTAGGAGAGGTCGATGTCTTCGCCATACATGAAGAAATCCTCGTCGAGCAGCCCGCACTTGTCGAGAACAGAGCGTCGGATGAACATGCAGGCTCCGGATATGACCTCCACGGGATTGGCTTCGTGTTCGTCGAGATAGCGCATGTAGTAGCGTCCGAAGGTGTGGCTGTGTGGAAACAGCGAGTTGAGTCCGGTCATCTTGCAGAATGCAGTGAACGGTGTCGGCACGCCACGACGCGACTCGAGGGCAAAGGTTCCGTCCTGGTTGAGCATACGCACACCGGTTGCGCCTATCGAAGGGTCGGAGTCGAGCAGATGGATGCAGTCGGGGATGAGCTGTTCGCCGATGAAGGTGTCGGGATTGAGCAGCATGACATATTCGCCGGTTCCGCGACGTATGCCAATGTTGTTGGCACGTGCAAAGCCCACGTTCTCGGAGTTTTCGATGTATGTGAAGTCGGGAAACATGCGTCGCACATAGTCGATCGAGCCATCGCCGCTGGCATTGTCAACCACGATGACCTCGCCGTCGATACCTTGCATCGACCGGCTGACCGAGTGGAGACACTGCACAAGGAAATGTTCCACCTTGTAGTTTACTATGACGACCGTGAGTTTCATGTGTTGTGATGTGCCGTCACTGTATGTTTTCGGCACGCTCTTCCTCGTTGGCACTGAGGAATTCGTTCACTTTTTCCATCGACGGGATGCACAGCAGTGTCATGACCATCGATATGCAGGCACAGAGCAGCCCGGTGGTGTCCATGAGCAGGTAATAGGCCACGAGTCCGGCTTCGGCACAGAGCCAAAGCATACCCAGGCGCACGAGGCTCCAGAGGTGGTATGATGCGAGTGCCTCGTCTTTGTTCATGCGTCGCAATCCACGACTGGTGTTGAGCGAGAAGAGTTTCAACGACAGCGGGACGCATACCAGTGTGAGCAGGATGACAGCTGTGTTCACATAGACGCCGGCTGCCGGGTTGTCGGCGTCGGCCATGATGCCGTTAGGTATGATGCCGGCCTCGCCCAGAACGTATGTGATGATGGCCAGCAGCCATACGGCACAGAACTCGGCCATGAGGTATCGCAGTAGTTTTCTTACTATCTTGTTCATGTCTGTTTGTTTCCTTTATATAATATAATAAGGTGTAGGCGGTTGTGGCATAATGCCAGTCTCACACCCCCACCGTGAAGTCAACGCGGTTTGTAATGCTCCGCCCCAGCGTCACCTCGTCGGTGTACTGCAGTTCGTCGTTCACCGACAGGCCACGTGCCAGCATCGTGAGCCGCACACCCTCGAACCGGCTGAGTTTGCGCGAAATGAAGAAGCTGGTCGTGTCGCCCTCCATGGTTGAGCTGAGAGCCAGAATCACTTCCCCCACCCCTCCAGCGGCCACACGCTCGACCAAGCTCTGAATCTCGAGATCAGACGGGCCGAGACCATCCATCGGGCTGATGACCCCGCCCAGCACATGATAAAGCCCATGATACTGGCCGGTGGCTTCGATGGCCATCACATCCTGAATATTCTCGACCACACACACCGTGGAGCCGTCGCGCAGGGGGTTGGAGCAGATTTGGCACACATCGACATCGCTTATGTTATGACACACGCGGCAATACTTCACATCGTGACGCAGGCGCGACACCGCACTGGTCATCGCGTCAACGCTATCGACGTCCATGCGCAACACATGGAGCACCATGCGCAGCGCACTCTTACGACCAATGCCCGGAAGCTTGGAAAATTCATCGACCGCATGTTCAAACAAGTCCGATGAGTAATGTTGTTCCATTCCCTCTTTTTGATAAAGTGATTACAGAGTGCAAAGATACACAATTTTAGTCACACCGCCACACCATCGGCAACAAATAATCACAAAAACCACCGCTCGGACCACCATTTTCGTCGGCAAACACACAAACGCGCGTCAACGAGTGCGCACTCACGAGGCCGAGACTGCGCACTCGCGGGCCTGAGACTCCGCACTCGCAAGGCCGAGAGTGCGCACTCGCAAAACCACCGGTCCACACACCATCCACAGAGCCACGCCGGCAGCACATACACACACATTATGACAAGAAAACGTCGGCAAACGCTCGTTTTCAAAAAAAATTGCACTGGAAAACACACTTTTTCACAAAAACATTTGGAACATATCATAAAAAAACACTACCTTTGCACTACACCTTTTCAAACAAAAGCCTACAACAAAAAAAAATAAGCTGTAGGAAGAAGTCTGGTAAGGTGTAGAGAATATAAGTAAGAAACATAGACATAATCTTAAAAAAGCCTACACAAAGTAGGTAATAAGAAGAGATGAGTATAAGATACAGACTGACCGAGGTGAAGGACAACATAAGCAACAAGCCGAAGAAAGGCTACTATGCCCAAGTCGTCACCAAAGGGACCATCGACACACCGACCCTGTGTCAACACATAGCATCAAGTTGTTCGCTCACGACCGCCGACATGGCAGCAGCCATAATCGCACTCTCTCAGAACATAACGAAGTATCTGCTCGACGGCTACAACGTCAACATCGACGGCATCGGGACCTTCTCGCTCTCGGCCGAGTCAAAGGTAGTTGAGAAAGCCGCCGACATCAGAGCCCAGTCGGTAAAGGTGAAGAACGTAAACTTCCGTTCGGCAGTAAGCCTGAAGAAAGCCATGACCAACTCCAAATTTGAGCGAGTGGAAGCCGACAAGAGGTGAACCCCACGGTGGCCGACCGCCGCAAAAATAGACAATAAAACGTGAAACGGCATAAAAAGGCCCGGAAACGAAGAATTCAGAATCAGTAACAACCAATAAAACAAAGAGAAAACAATGAAAGCAAATCTCATCCTCACCCTGGCTGTGACAGCAGCCTTCACACTTGCATCCTGCAAATCATCAGAAAGCAGCTACAAGAAAGCATACGAGAAAGCACAGGCCCAAGAGCAAGTACAGCAACAGACAACCGAGCCTGTACAAGTGCAACCAGTCGTAGCACCCGTACAGACCGTGACACCAGTCACACCAGTAGTGGCACAAGACAACTCCGACCTCCGCACCGAGAGCCTCAAGGCCGTAGGCGGCGGTTCGATTCAGGCCTACAACGTGGTATGCGGCTCGTTCAAGAGCATCGACAACGCCAACAACCTCTGCGCCACACTGCAGAACAAAGGCTACAACGCCATCGTGGCACAAAACCCGGCAACCAACATGTACCGTGTCATCGCAACATCATCGTCATCACGCGCCGATGCAGTGTCAGCACGCGACAAGCTGCGCGCCACCTACCCCGACGCATGGCTCTTGCTAGCAAAATAGAATCACTCAGCTTAGTTTAAGCACATTTTAATTTCTTTTTGGTAAGTGAGAATAATGTAAGAATTATCTCAGGCGGCCGCCGATTGCGAAATTAGCGGCCGCCATTTTTTTGCCATTTAAAACTACAAAACGGCAAACACACACATTTTACAAATCTAAAAAAACATTAAATCGTAACCAAACACTTGCTACTTTCACGCTTTTTTCGTAACTTTGCATAATAAAACTCCAAAAGGACAAACCAATGAAAGCAAAAAAGGTACTTTTCATCACCTCAGAGATGACACCATTCGTGTCAGAGTCGGCACTTGCCAACAAAGGGCTCGAAATGCCACAAGCCATACAAGAACTCGGACACGAGATACGCACATTCTCGCCAAACTGGGGAACCATCAATGAACGGAGAAACCAGCTCCACGAGGTGATAAGGCTTTCTGGTATGAACATCATCATCGACGACACCGACCACACACTCGTCATAAAAGTAGCATCGATACAGTCGGCAAGGATGCAGATATACTTCATCGACAACGACGACTACTTCACACACCGCAAGCTCATAACCGACGACGAAGGCAACGAATACACCGACAACGGCGAACGGGCAATATTCTACGCACGAGGCGTGCTCGAGACAGTGAAGAAACTAAGATGGGTGCCCGACATAATACACTGCCACGGATGGATCGCATCGCTCGCACCACTCTACATCAAACGAGCATACCAGGACGAACCATCGTTCTGCGACGCAAAAGTAGTATATTCAGCAACAGCACCATCATTCAAGACAAACCTCGGAGAGACATTCCAGGCAAGCATACCATTCCGCAACATAAAGCAGAACGAAGTGTCCGACATAACCACCGGACCATGCACATTCGAAGAAATGCAGATGATTGCAGTCAAATACGCCGACGGACTGATCGTCAACGACAAGAAGACACCAAAATCAGTAATCAAATACGCAAAAGAAATAGGCAAGCCAGTGCTGCCGTTCAAAGACGACTACCAATCATACAGCGACTTCTACGAAAAACTCATGCCATAACACACCATCAGGCAACACCCCCCCACGCACACAATGCTGCGACACCCCGCAACCCCATACTGCATAACAGCAAGACATGAAGACAAGACACATCATACCGGCAATCATCCTACTCGCCATCGCATTCACATCATGCGACGACAACACAGGCACACTCGGCAGCGACATGATGCCAGCCACCGACCTCGTGCAAGACACATGCCAGACATACAACGTCACGACACAATCATACTCAGCAGGCGACTCAGTACTCGCACGCTCCAACCGCTCATACCTCGGACGATTCACCGACCCGGAGACAGGAACCAGCATACAATCCGACTTCCTCGCACAATTCCACTGCATCGAAGACTTCGCATTCCCCGACTCCATAATCGGCGACTCAGTCATGTCAACCGAACTACTCCTATACGTTGACGAATACGTAGGCGACTCACTCGCCACATTCAAAGTAAGCGTATATCCACTCACACAAGTGCTCGACCCCGATGCCGACTACTACACCAACATCAACCCCGAGCGATACTGCGACACAACACAGCCGCCAATCACCGTCAAATGGTACACACTGTCCGACCGCACCATCGACGACAACATCCGGCAGAAATCAAGCTACAAAAACCACATACGCATACCACTGCCCAACGAAATCGGCCAACAGATATACCAAGCCTACAAGACACACCCAGAATACTTCCGCGACTCCGAATCATGGATCAACAGCGGACTGCCAGGCTCAAAAGGATTCTACTTCCGACTCGAAAGCGGTGACGGAGCAATGGCATACATCAACATAGCACAGTTCAACCTCAACCTGCGCTACCACGACTTCGAAGAAGACATCGACACCACCGGAATGTGCCAGTTTGCAGCAACCGAAGAAGTGATACAAGCCACACGATTCGAAAACCACAACCTGCAAAACCTGCTGCTCGACAACCAGGCAACCTACCTCAAGAGCCCTGCAGGCATATTCACACTCGCAACACTGCCGGCCGACCAACTCAACTACAACGACACAATCAACTCGGCCAGCATCACATTCACACGATACAACGACCGTGTGCCAAACGGATTCAAACTCGGAATACCTAAATACCTCCTCATGGTACGACTCGACGACTACCAAGACGGATACTTCGAGCAATACCGCACAGCAGACGCCAACACATCATACCTCGCACAATTCAACGCAGCTACCAACACATACAGCTTCTCAAACATATCACACCTGCTCAACACCATGATAGCAGAAAAACGCGCTGGAACGGCAACTGCAAACTACAACAAAGTGCTCATAATACCAGTCGAACCGACATTCGACTCAGCATCAAGCACATCAACATCGACCACCACATCATCCAAATCAACACGCACACTCGTAAAACTCTGTCACGACTTCTCGATGACAAGCACACGACTCGTCGGTGGAGACAACAACCCAATACCACTCAAGGTGATATACAGCAAATTCAAGTAACCCGCCGCACGCCAATATTGAAAACAACTTGTGCCAATATTGAAAACGACCTGCGCCAATATACACAAAACCCAAAGCACCAATACCAACGTTCCAGCGTCAGTATTGGTGCTTTTGATTCAAGTTCCAAGGGATATTCTACAGATACACTCGATGTGCTCGGTATGACAGATGTGGAGAGTCCCTGCAATATAGCAACGGCTGTTCTTCCATTGAACAACATTCAATGTATGTCATACCGAGCATCGCGAGTGTATCTTAACAATTTTCAATCTTCAATTGTCAATTTGCACGCAGTGCATAAATCTGTTCAATCTGTTTAATCGTTCCCACAGGGAACTTGTTTAATAAAACACGAATGACCATGAGAAAAATTTGTGAATAATTTATGACTAATTCATGGTTATTTATGTTCAAAATAAAAACACGAATTACCACAAATTATCCATGAATTTTTCGTTCAATTGCACCGCAGTTGCATGTTTATATCAAGAATTACGGGAATTGAGGAATTATTGGAATTGGGCAGCGTTCCGCTGCCTAACCCCTACAATTCTTCAATTCCCGTAATTACTGACTGATTTGAACAAAAAATGCGGCGACCCACGCAGGTCGTCGCATTTCAGTTTCTTGATTGGTTTGGGTTAACTTTTATTGAATAATGAATAATGAATAGCGGATGCCTCCCTTCCGGATGG
>CAMHPM010000003.1 GCA_946187025.1 uncultured Prevotellaceae bacterium | reverse complement strand
CTTGGAGCCTTGTGTTTTGCGAGTGAGCAGTCGCGGGGCCGAGAGTGCGCAGTCGTTTTTGCAAGAGTGAATCACTCCACCCTCACGGGGTAGTGTTCGCGCAGCGACTCGAATGCCTGCGGCTGTTGTTTCAGGCTTTCTGAATCGGCCACGAGGGTATCGGGCGTGAGGCGCTCGGCTGGCGGCAGGCTTATGCACGGTGTGAAGCCTACACCCAAGAACCGGGCTACAGCCATGAGCGACATGCGCGTGGCATTGGCCTTTCCGTTGGCCGAATATCCGGCGATATGTGGCGTGCCTATAGCTACACGCTTCAGCAGGTCGAGGTTCAGCAGGTCGGGTTCACCCTCCCACGTGTCGATCACTGCATCGGCCACCAGACCCTCGTCAATGCCTGCAAGCAGAGCCACGTTATCGACCACAGCACCTCGCGATGCGTTGATGATGAGTGGCGTACGCCGCAAGGAGTGGAAGAAGGCCGAGTCGGCAAGATGATGTGTGGGATATGGAGGCTGCGCGGTGAGCGGTGTGTGAAACGTGATGATGTCGGCCTCGGCAGCAATGCGCTCCATGTCGGTCCACTCGTGTCGGGCGAAGGTGTCGCCGCGGTCGCGGCGTGGAGGGTCGCACAAGAGGACGTGCATTCCGTGGTCGAGTGCTGCTTGTGCCACGAGTGTACCTACATGGCCCACTCCCACAATGCCTACAGTAAGGCCCGGCTGCAGCCGATGGGTGACTGTGAGTGCATTCATCACATAGCGGCACACCGAAGCGGCATTACATCCCGGACAGTTGGTCCAGCTGATGCCTGCCGACTGACAATATGCGGTGTCAATGTGGTCGTAGCCTATGGTTGCGGTGACGATGAGTCGCACACTCGACCCCTGCAGCAACCGACGGTCGCAACGGGTACGGGTGCGGACAATGAGAATGTCGGCATCGCGCACCACATCGGCTGTGATGTCGCGTCCAGGCATATATACCACCGACCCGACCAACAGCTCTATCTGCCCACGTATGTAGGGTATCTTATCGTCGATTATCGCTTTCATTGTCGCAGTTCTTTTATCACGTTTTCGGCCAGGAAAACAGCACCCACCTCGTTGGGATGCAGCAGGTCGCCCGTCTCGCGCGACGGCACATTATATATAAACGGAGTGGCCTCGGAGCCATTGCCAGTGCCGCGCGAATTGTTGAAAGCAAAAGTGAGACGTCCCTCGCGATCCCAGTCGATGGTCGGCACACCCAGCAACTGGGCGGCACGACGTATCTGATTGGCTTTCACAATGAAATCGAATGGTTGGTCAGTATGGCCGTAGTAGAGTCCGCCGGGTGTCACCACATATATACGAGCCTTCGGATATCTGACACGCAAGCGGCTGACGATATAAGACAGGGCACCGGCGAAAGTGGAGCGGCGCGGCTGACTTATGAGTTCTTCGTACCGGTCAACAAAGCGCTGAGGGTCGGCCTCGTCGTTTATGCCACCCTCCACAATGATGATGTCGGGATTGCACGATGCAGGTATCCGCCCCAGCTGATTGCTGAGGGTGTTGGTGCTGTTGCCACGGTCCTTGAGCGTGGCACTGGTCTTACCCATGTTGGTAAGCGCATCGACTGTGGCCAGACGCTCCAGCTGGTCGGTCCATTTACGCAGCTGGCAGTAGCTGTCGCCCAGCAGGAGTATACGTCCAAGTTGCGGGCGTGTGTGTTTCCAGATGAAGTCGTAGCGACGCACGGTGTTCCAGTCGTCAACATAAGGTATGCACAGCATATTGGCAACTTCGCGCTGCTGACTTAGTTTCAGCGAGTCGTCGGCACTGAGTGGCTGACCATACTTCACCGGAGGAAGGAAAAAAATACGTGCATCGGGGGCTGCATTGCGCAGAAACCCGACAATGCGATAGATGGAACCGGCAAAATTGGCATTGCTGATTTGTGTGTTATCCTTGGAGACGGCAATGGTCTTGTGGCGCACATTGGCACCGGCCAGGTTGCACACCTTGCCGCTGGGATAGTCGAAAAGAGTGGATTCGTAGGCAGAGTGCTGTTCGGGCGAGTCGGCCGTGTCGTTACATCCCAGCTGCAGGAACACCACTGCCGGCTGCAGTTCGGCGATGTTACGGCTCGAAAGTATGCGACCCACATCGGCCGACAGACCTTGGTGGGAAGTGAGATGGCAATCGTAGCACGATGTCATGCGCTTGAGCGTGAGTCCGAGCGACTCATCTGTGAGGCACCAATCCCACGACGTCTCTACCTGACGACTGTCGGAAATGAGCAAGGCAGTGCCTTCGGCCCATGAGACCGACGACACTGCCATCATCAATATTCCTATAATCCACCTCATTTCACCAACACCTTCTTGCCTTCAATGATATACAATCCAGGTGTCAGACCCTCAGTGCCTGCATGGCGGCGACCTGTGAGGTCGAACACTCCAGCCGGACGACGGTCGGAATCAATTGTATCGATGGCTGTAGGCACACCTCCGATATAGATGTGGAAGATGATTTTTGCCACCGCAACTTTGCCGTTGGCGTCCTTGTAGCGGAATGCCTGACCAAGTTGATATACGTCGCCGTTCTTGCATTTTCCCGGATATTGGCCAAGCGTGAATGTGAGTGTGTTGGCATCAAGCTCCGAATAGACGTAGGCACTGCTACCCCAATCACACACGTTGCCGGCAGCAGTGAACCAGTGTCCGTAGCCGTTGGCTGTGGAGCCGCCATTGACCACAGCATTGTTGCGTGCTGCATTGAGGGCAAGGAAATGTATGGAATTGTTGGGCTGCGATGCAGAATAAGTGCGCAGGAGCCCGCCGATGCTGGCCGGCTGCACGCGCAGGGCCTCACCTATTTGGCGCATTTGTGCTGTAGTAAACGAATAAGTAGTAGCAGGATAAGTATCAGCAGAAGCATTGAAACCGACATACACATCCACTTGTGTGTCGTGAGGCAGGATGCTGGTGTCGCTGAGGTCAACACTGGGTATATGTCCGACGATGTCGGTGCCCTCAAACTCGAGTTGGTAAGGCCACTGGTCGTCGTTGGTGATATCCTCGTCCCATTTGTGTACGATATACTGTGTAGGGGCCGGAGCAACAATGAAGAACAGACGTTGAGTACCCTCGGGTACAACAAAAGTAGTGGTGTCGTTCATGGCACGATAACGCTCGGCAGTGGTGTGGGCAACCGAATAGACGGTATCGACCGACTGATACACACGCTTGCCGTTGCTCAGCAATGCCACATATCCATGACGGAAACCACGGTAGTTGGCTCCGGAGAACGAGTTATACTTAGTAACATTAATCGACGTGAACCTGTCGCCATTGTGATATTGCTTAGGGTCGGATGCAACCAAGTTGGTGCGGCCGGCAGGCAGGGCAGAAAAGACAGTCTTGATTTCTGTGCCTGCACTTGGAACCTGAAGCGGAATGACATTGAAGCCTGTGCTCTGAGGACAGCTGGAATATGCCACTTGCAACTTGCCGTCGTCGGTATCTACATAGTTATACGTATATTGGCCGATGCTGCCAGTGCCATAGGAACGGATGGCATCGATATCGTAAGTGGCCATGCGGCTTGCATAGTCGTAGATTTCCTTGTAGAAATCGTTTACCGACACACCAAACACACGCATATACACCTGACAAGGGTCTTCGCCGTCAACCTTACCGCCACGCCACACACGAGCCACGGCATCGACGCCATGCTTGTCGGCCCAGTAGTAGTGCAGCCAGTAGCTTTGATAGCGCTGCCACTCGTGGGTGAAAGCATAGTTATGGTTGTGCTGCCACAAGCCGATGCTCTGCGATATCATCAGGTTAGGATAAGCATTGGCTGCCTGCCATTGTGCTGTCTGCTCCCAGAATGCGGAACCATTACCATTAGGATAGCGGAATCCGGCATAACCGCCAAGGTCGCTGAAACACTGGTACTGGAAGGAGTGGCCAATCTCGTGAGCAATGGTATGGCCTACCGGTTTGCAGGTACTCGGTGTGACCCAAAGTGCACCTACCGTGTTGTCGTAGCCCGAACCAGTGGCTGTCCAGCCAGTGTCGTGGAGCAGGCATATTATCATCTTGTACTGGTTGAGCTTGGAATATGTATTGAGGTCGGCAAACTTGAGTTTGTTGACATTGAGCTCGAAGAACGTTTCGGCTTTCTCAAGAAGGTCGTCAACATCTACATAAAGAGCATCTGACGAACGCAACTGCTCGGGCGGCGTCGTGCCATAGCCCGTACCATAATACACATCGAAGTGCTTACTGCTCTTGGTGTGTTTGTAATAATGGTTGTCGTTCTCTGAATAAACAGTCCCGTTGGCATCGGTAGAGCGTGACCAAGCCCGTGGAATGTAAGACGACTGTGCCTGAATGCCCATTGCGAACATCAGCACCAAGCCCAATGAATAGATTCTTTTCATAGTTACAAAATGTGTGTACATGATTAAATTAGTTTAGTTTTATCTGAATAAGAAGGTGAAATGTTTCAGTGTAGTGAACAGGAATCCGTAATGATTCGACATAATCTTAAACCGCTCAATAAGCGATGCACGGTGGTTGCGTGTGGTCATTCCCTCGTCGAGATAGTCGGTCATGACGGTGTGAGTGTAATAATTGTCGAGCCCGCGCTGTGCTCCGGCTTTCATCACACGGATGCACCAATCGACATCGGCCGAGAACCGATAAGCCGTGTTGTAGTCGGGACAAAGTTCGCGACGCGCATAGAACGACTGATGACACACAAGCATACCATTGCTGAACGAGCGCCACGTCAGCTGTTCGGGTGGTGTGAGGTGGCGTTTGCGCAGAAACTTGCCGTCGTTGTCAACCACGTCGGTATCGCCGTAGATGACAGCAAAGATGCCTTTAGCGGCATCCGTTTGCACCTGCCCTATTATCTGTTCAACGGTATGCGGGTCGTGCAACTTGTCGCCTGCATTGAGAAAGCATACATAATCGCCTTTAGCACGATGCAAGCCCTTGTTCATAGCGTCGTAGAGTCCATGGTCGGGTTCGCTTACAATTGTGATGTCACGATCGGGATTGCGTTGCTTATAGGCTTGTGCTATATTCAGCGTGTCGTCGGTCGATGCACCGTCGATTATCAGATGTTCAATATCGGCACCACAAGTCTGAGCCTCCACGCTGAGCAGAGTACGCCCCAACGTGGATGCAGCATTATATGTGACAGTGATGAAAGACAGGAACATGATGGTATTTATCTCTTATATACTTATATTTACCTGGAGTTATCTTTTGTATTATTAGATTCACTTATCATTGAGCATCATATCATATACCTCGGTATATCGACGTGCTATCCGGTCTTCGCTATATGTGTTTTGTGCCTTGACATGAGCTGCAATGCACAACGAGTCGTAGCGTTCGGGGTCGAGACACCATTCAATGCCGCGCGAGAAATCGTCGGCATTCATGTATTCGGCCACATATCCGTTTTGCAGATGGTCAATCATTTCGGGTATTCCGCCCACATGGAATCCGACGCATGGTGTGCCACAGGCCATTGCTTCGACTATGGTATTTGGCAGGTTGTCCTGCAACGACGGTGTGACGAAGAGGTCAACAGCATTGTAGAGTTCCATAATGTCCTGCTCTCCCGATATATAATCCATGGTAAACACAGGGAACGGCAACATCTGCTTAACGCTGTCGCTCTTGCTTCCAAGCACTACCACGGCTGTGTTTTCGGCCAGTTGCGGGTTGTTTTGCTTGATTTTCCAACAAGCCTCGACCAAGTGCTTGAATCCTTTTCGTTCGTCGGTGATGCGTTGTGAACCGAAAAGTATCAGTCGGCGGCCATCGGTCGGCAGATTGTGTTTCTGGCGGGCACGTGTCTTATCGACAGGTCGGAATACGTTGGTATTTATCGCATTTGGGATATTGGTTACGAAATGCCCTTTTGTGAGTTGGCTGGCACGTGCCAGGTCGGTGATCCACTGACTACATCCCACAAATGCCAGCTTAGTGTCGGAGTAGATTGAGCGTTTCTGATTATAAACGCGGCGTGCGAGGTCGCACCCGATGCCTCCGTGTGTGACCAACGGACATGAATGACACTGCGTTTCGTAGCGGTTGCATCCTGCTGAATAGTGGCAAATGCCGGTAAAATACCACATGTCGTGCATTGTGATTACAACCGGTTTGCCTGAATGCACGATGCGTGCCAGGTCGTTTATCGACAGGAATCCTTGGTTCACCCAATGCAGATGAATCACGTCAGCCTGCTCAAACTCAAACATCTTGGTGATATCAGTGCCGGTGTTTGCAATATCTACCTGAAATATATTGCGCTTGCGAAATCCGTTGTTCAACCATATGACGGCACGTTCCCACACAAACTTCAACGGCAAGAGCCATGAGCCACGAATGTTGCTCACGGTCATCTGGTCGGTCTGCCTGTCACGTACAAGCATCTTTGCCTTGACTCCATTTTTCTTCAAGGCTTCCATCAAACGATTGGCGGCGATTGCAGCGCCGCCAATCCTTTCAGATGTATTTATGATGAGTACTCGCATCAATAAGTCACCACAGCAGGCAGTTCTTTTGCCTGATCAATCATCTTCTGTACTTCAGTCACAGCTGGTACGCGATTGCAGAGATTCTTCTCAGCATTTACTTCCTCGAGTTTCTTCTGCAAGTTCTCGGCTACACGGTGTTTCAGTTCCTTCACAGTGTCAACGCCTGATGCCTCGAGCAGTTCGGCGAATTGAGGGCCGATGCCGTTGATACGGAAGAGATCGGCATGGTTTGTCCACTTCAGGATGAGTTTGCCTGAAATACCGGTTTCATCTGCAAGTGCCTTGCGGCCTGCAGGAGTGGCGCACTTCTTAAGCAGTTCACTAACTTTGGTGATTCCTGCGGCGACGAGCTTCTCTGAATAAACTTCGCCTACGCCTTCGATGTCGACAATCTTGTAGTCCATAGTCTTTTCAGTTTTATGATACTGTTTTTAGGGTTAATAATGTTATTTTTGTTTTCTATATACGTTGCAAAGATAGTAATAAAATGATAACCGACAATTGCAAAAGTGTAATTATTTATTAAATTAAGGTGTATTTATGCTCTGTTTGTGTTGAAAATGATGTTTGGTTTGCATATCAAAATCAAAAAAAGGAGATGCTCCTATGCGAGGAAACATCTCCTTTTTCGTTTATTGTGCCGGCGTTGTATCAGCGCCACACATGATTATGCTGTTGATTACTTCACGAAAATCTTCTTTCCATCAACAATGTTGATACCACGTTGCAGAGTGCTTACGCGCTGGCCTTGCAGGTTGTAGATAGCACGTGCAGCAGTCTTGTTGCCTCCGTTGATTGCATTGATACCAACAGGTTCTTCCTTACCGAGGTAGAAGAGACGGAAGTTGTCGAACATACACCAGTCGTTTTCGATTGCAACCGACTTACGCAGACCGATTGTGAGGCTTTCACCATCGAGGAGCATGATTGCAACTTCGTTCTGATAAGATTCTGGATTCTTAGTGAAGCGAGCGTTTGCACCGGTCATTGAGTTTGGATAGAAGTAAGAAACAGTGTCGCCTTCAGCTACTTCGTCTCTCACTGTTACGTCGAACTGCCAGTTTGGTTCAGCATCGTCGTAACGATACCAGAGTGTATCGATGTTAACCCAGATTTCATTACCGTTTTCGTCAACTACTGGCTCTCCATTGTCATCGAGGAGCTGCTCAGCATTGCTGTCGTCGATAGAGTTGAGAATCTGCTCGATTGAGCGGTCGGTATATTTCTCGCTGCAGATTGAAGTGACGTAAGAAACACGCTCTGCGTGGTTGCTCTTAGCATAGAATTCAACATTGTGGTTGTCCCAGAAGTCGATGTTGCCATCAGCTGTAGTCCACCAATTGAAGTAACCGCCACTTGTTGCATTGCCTACACCGCCGTCACGATAGTATGACTGTACGCGTGCTACGTAGCATCCGGCAGGGAGTGAAGCGATTGTCTGGCTGATGTCGAATGTAGTGTTGAAACGCTCTGCGTTGTGCAGGTTGTTGTCAACAGTTATGGCACCAGTCCATCCTGTAGAACCTTCGTCGAATGTTGGGTTGACGAGCAGCTGAGTGATTTCAACAGGGTTGTCAACAGTTGCCTTGTCGGCACCGAGTTCAGCGAAGAGCTGTGCGTTCTTGTCGGTCATTGCACTTTCGTATGCTGCCTCGAGTTCTGCACGCAGTGTTGCAACGAGTTCTGCATCGATAACCTCAGCTTCCTTGAGTGTGTTGTTGTGACGCTCGATGATTTCAGTGATGGCACTGTTCCAAACTGCTGCGCTTGCAATACCATTGCGGTAGCTCATATAGCCCTTGAGTGCGTTGTAGTCGTCGGTTGCCTTCTGTGCTGTGAGATAAGTGTCGCCTTCGTTGGCACCAATCATCATCACGTAGTTGAATACATTCTCGAGGATGTCATACTCAGGAGCAGATGTTTCATAATCTGACTGGTCGTTTACAACCTGGTCGAGCAGGTTCCAGCCTTCGATATACTTGTATGCTGCATCGATGTAATCTGCGGCTTCGGCCAAAGCTTTGTTTGCTGCATCGTAAGCCTCGAATCCCTCGACTGGCAGTTTCACACTTGCAAGCAGTTCGTCAACCTTAGTAACGTCGCCAGGGAATGTGAGCTTGTTGAGGGCGTCGGCCTGGATTTCAGCGAGCTTCTGCTGAATCATAGACGAGAAGTCAGGATTTTCACCATAGTAGTAGAGTTGGAATCCTGTAACTGCATAGAATGAGTCGGAGCTTGAGCCTATCTTCACGCGGCCGTCGCTAACCTTCACCATGCCTGTGGTAAGTTTCTCCCACACGCTGTTGCGGTTCCATCCGCCCCACCAGCCTTGTGCCTGCTTGCTGAGTGTAGCTTTCTCTGTCACACCGTCGGTGCCTTCAATAAATACATATTGCAGGTCGGAGAGTTCCTGTACGTTACACATAAGTGCAGACATAGAGTAGTATCCATCAGGAAGGTCGGTGATAACCTGCCACAGGAGTTCTGGGTTACCTGTTGGATTTGCTGTCCATCCACCTACAGCTGGATATCCGTGCTGCATGGTCACGCCGGCAGGGCCACCTCCGTGCCATGTGGTTGAGTGGATTACCCAGCAGTTCTCGTCAGCCTCGTTGGTTGAAATGTTGATTTCGTCGCAGATTGGAATCCAGTCAGGGTTGGCTGCCTTGGCATCAGCATAGCCTTGCTCTTGAATAGTCATCCATGTGCTCTCTATCTCATCTGCAAACTTGTATTCCTGTGACTCTTCATCCCATGTAGGTATGTAAGCGGCATCGGTGAAGAATGGTTGTTTGATTACGTATGAGTAGTCGCTGTATCCGCCTGTTACTTCCTGGCTGAGGATGTAAGCCACCTGCGCGTCGGCCAGTGCAGCCTTTGCTTCAGCGTATGCACTGAAGTCGGTGATAGTTACATCACCTTCGTTACCGTCTGCTTCCACTGCTTTTGCAGCTTCGATAGCCTCGAGGAATGCAGGCTTGCCAGTGTAATCGGTTGATTCGGCAAGTGTTTCAGCACTCTTGATGAGTGATGTGAGGGCACGTGCATCGCGGAGTGCGTTGTTGAAATCAACCAACATGTTGCGATAAGCCTCGGTTGCCTCGGCAATGCTTTCGAGGTTGGTGTCGTCGTATTCGTAGGTCATCACAACGTCTTGGCAGAGGGTTCCGAGTCCTACGTATTCGCCGAAGATGCTTTCAGCCAATGCTTCTGCCTTTTCCTGAGCGGCATTGAGCGACTTGAGTGCCAGTGCAATCTGAGCCTGCTCGCCTGCATCGCCTTGATAGATGAGGCTGAAGTTGGTTGCCATGAATGTATCGGCATCCTTCACGCCTGGCTTGCGAACACCTAACTTCACCCATGTGTCTTCTGTTACGAAGAATGTCACGGTGTTGTAGTAGATTTCCTCGGTGTCGTCACTGTAAGGCAGATACTTGTCGCTGGCGAACCAAATGAGCGAACCTGGGATAGATGTAGGTCCGTAGGTTGTGTTGTTGTAATATCCGTCAGACATGTCCCATCCTGGCCATCCTTCTTCACCATCCTGAGGTCCCCAGTAGAGTTGGTCTTCCTGGATGTCGAACAGACGTGGCATGAGCCATCCTTCGAACGCAACACCCGACTGCACGAACTCTTCAGAGTCGATGTCGTAGGTACCAGCTTCAACATACATCTGAGCGCGGTTCACCCAGCTACCGTTGCTCCATGTACCAGGGTCTTCCGACCATGAATTACCATTACGGTAATAGCCTTGGCACTCGAAGTTGTACATACCTGCAGGCAGATAGATGTATTGCCAGAGGTCGCACTCACTTCCGTTGTAGATTTCAAACAGTCCACCTGTATCGGTAACGTTACCACCATTGCTGGTGTACTGCCAATAGTCGCATGGCGAACTCTCGAAACTGCGGTTGCCGAATCCGACTGCATCGGATACGTCATCGCCTGCCTTCCATGTCGATGTATCGACTGTTGGTTGGGCATTGATTGCCATGAATGAAAGCATGGCAAATGTCAGCGTAAAAAGTTTCTTCATAAAATTGCATTTTTTTAATTAAAGGATTGTTGTTAATATTGGTTTTGATTGTTGTTCTTTTGCGAAACGGTTTTTTGCGATGTCGCTTTTTATTTGGCTGCAAAGTTAGTATATTATAATAATGTATGCTTGCGCAGGTGTGTCAATTTCTTGTAAAGTTGTAACATCGGCCATTTCATCGGGCTTTTTTATGCTTAAAATCGATAAAGACAAAAGAACACACCGGGTTTCCGGCGTGTTCTTTTCGTGTATTCTGGCGGCTTTGCCATCGTGTGTCTCACCTTATTTTATCGACAGGTGGTGGAACTTTTGCCTGCATAATCTCACGTTTCGGATAAGGAGACGATGTGTTTCCGATAGCAAAAAACGGCCATTTCATCGGCATTTATTCCTCAATTCCCATCAGTTCGATGGTGAAGATGAGTGTTGAGTATGGTGGAATTGTTCCAGTATCGCGGTCACCATAGGCGAGGTTGTATGGTATATACACCTCCCACTTACTTCCAACGGGCATGAGTTGCAGTGCTTCGGTCCATCCTCTGATAACGTCGCGCAGGCCGAATGTCGTTGGCTGTCCGCGACGGTAGGAGCTGTCGAACACCGTACCGTTGGTGAGACGTCCTTCGTAGTTGACGGTCACCTTTTGTGAAGCGGTTGGTTTTGCACCGGTTCCCATCGTCAGCACCTTGTATTGCAGGCCCGACGGCAGCGATACCACTCCTTCTTTCTTGGCATTTTCAGCAAGCCATTCGATTCCCGGCTTGCTCAGTTGCTTGGCATTCACTTCCTTGCGGGCTTCCATGGCTTGGCTGAAGAGTTGCTGTGCTTCGGCTATTTTATATTCGTTGCGCCCTGTGAGCGAAGCGACGATTGCATTTGAGATGATTGCAGGCGATATGGTCTTGTCGGTCGTTCCTGCATAATAGTCTTTCGTAATGCTCGTTGCCATGTCAGCAATGCGGTTTCCTATCTGCACTCCTGCCTGATAGGCGTGAGCCTTATGGTCGTCGGGGTCGATGTTTGTGCGCTCGATAAGTCCGCGGAAGAAGTCGTTCATGTAGAGTGTGGTATCTACATTGAGCTGTCCCTGCAGGTATTGCTTCAGGCCGTTTGCCTGATAGCTTCCGAAGAGGTATGCCACCGAGTCGCCACCGTTGGTGAGTTGTGGTTTGACGATTTCGATTGGTTTCTGTGCCAGTCCGGGGTTGTTTTGCAGTGCGATGAATTGTTCGAGTTCGGCCTTTTGCTTTGCCTTGAACTGCTTCAGTGCAGCTGCTTTCTGTGCCTTGAGTTCCTTGGCGGTTGGAGCAGCCTTGGTGCTTGTACTGCTGGCTCCATCAACAGTTTGTGCAGCTGCGGTCATGCTGACCATAGCTGCACAAACGATAATTGCTATTGATTTCATGTTCATCCTCAGTATTTACTTCAGAGTCTCGATAGTGAAGATGAGTGTAGAGTAAGGCTTGATGTCGCCCATGTCCTGGCTTCCGTATCCCTGCTCCTGTGGGATATATACTTCCCACTTGCTTCCTGCAGGCATCAGCTTCAGGACTTCAACCCATCCCTTGATTACTCGTGGCTGAGCCAGGTTCACTTCGAATGGTTCGTTGCGCTTGTAAGAGCTGTCGAACACAGTTCCGTCGATGAGGCGTCCCTCGTACTGGCACTTCACAACTGAAGAGTCGGTTGGCACTGCACCGTCGCCGGCAGTGATTACCTTGTACTGTACGCCTGAAGGCAGGGTCTGCACGCCTTCTTTCTTTGCGTTCTCAGCAAGGAAGTCTTCGTTGGCTTTCTTCTGGTCGGCCCACTTTGCAAGGCTGTTTGCCTCCTGGATAGGGGTGAGGAGTTTCTGGAATTCAGCGTAGGCGCTGTCGGTTGTCATTGTTGCTTCGCCTTTCAGTCCTGCGATGATACCGGCGAGGAGGTTTTGTACAGGCACTTTCTTTGTAGAGTCGTTCTGATATACTTCGGTGCTGAGGTTGTCGGCCATGCCCTTGATTTGCTTGCCGACTTCAATACCTTTCATGTATGCAGCCTGTTTAGGGTCGTCCTTCGATGTAGCTCCTTCGATCATACCCTTGATGAATTCGTCATGATATGCAGAATCGACTTGCAGCTGATACTGCATATACGATTTCAGTCCTTCGGCCTGTGCTATGCCGAGGTAGTTGGTGAGCGAGTCAACGTTGTCTTTCAAGGTTGCCTTTACGTTTGTGTTTGTACATGATGTACATACGATTGCAGCAATGCATGTTGCTGCGAGCATAATTTTCTTCATAGTCTCTTTTAATTATTAAGTTTTATGATTTGTTGTCAGTGTATTGTTGTGTGTCTCACACCACTTCAATCAGTTCTACATCGAACACGAGTGTTGCGAACGGCGGAATCATGTCTCCGGCTCCGTTTTCTCCGTATCCGAGGAGATAAGGTATGTAGAATCGGTATTTGGCTCCTTCGGCCATGAGTTGCAGTCCTTCGGTCCATCCGGCAATCACCTGGTTGAGTCCGAACACAGCTGGCTCGCCTCTGCGATATGAGCTGTCGAACACTGTGTCGTCGATGAGACGTCCCTCGTAGTGGCAGCGCACTTTGTCGGTTGCTTTCGGGTGGCGTCCCTTGCCTTCGCTCAGCACTTCGTACTGGAGTCCGCTCTTGGTGGTGACCACTCCCTCGCGCTTCGAGTTGTTTTCGAGGAATACCTTGCCGCGTTCTATCTCGGCACGACCTTTCAGGGCGCGCTCTTCGCTCAGGCGTTTTTCCTGTTCGGCAAAGAACGACTGCACGATTCCCTGGGCCTCGCTGTTGCTCACCTTGAGTTCGTTGCCGTTGAGCACATCTGTGATCGATTGTGCAAAATCTTCTATCTTCAGGGCATCTTTCAGTCCCATCTGTCGCAGTTGCTGGCCTATTCCCAGACCCAGCGCGTAGCTTAATTTATCCATCAGTCTTGTCGTTGGTTTTCTTGCTTCCCTGCCACAGACAAAAAGCCGTGCTGCATTGCCGCACCACTGCCTGCCTCACGGGCGGAAGCTTTCTTTTACATGCTAATTCGCTGCAAATTTAGTGATTTTGCGTGAATGTATGAAACTTAATGCCAAAAAAATGACTCTCGGACATGATAAAAGTCGCATATTATGCGTAGAGGGCTTGTTTTGAGGACGATGCATGGTCGTCATGCCGGTTGTGAACCGACGACAAGGAACACGTAGTAAGCTGTTGCCATGGCTACGAGTATCGCGCCCTTCACCTTGTTGATGCTATGACGGCGGTTGATGGCACACATGATGCCGAGTGTGACGATGGCTGTCATCATCACGGCCAAGTCCACCACGCTTATTCCTTCAGGCCTGATTGGGGTGATCACGGCCGACGTTCCGACTATGAGCAGCAGGTTGAAGATGTTGCTTCCTACCACATTGCCCATTGCCATGTCGGTGTCGCCCTTGCGAGCCGCAATGACCGAGGTTGCCAGTTCGGGCAGCGAGGTACCGATTGAGACGATGGTGAGCGCAATGATCGACTGGCTCACTCCGAGCCGCGTTGCGATGCCCGATGCGCCATCCACAAACCAGTCGCCTCCCTTTATGAGTGCAACCAAGCCTAAGACTATGAATATCACTGCTTTCCACATCGGCATGACGGCATCAAGCGTCGGTGCATCTGTCTCTTCTTTGGCAGCACTGCGCTTGCGGTCGGACCTCACGGTCTGGGTTATCGACAAGGCGAGGTAGCACACGAAAACGGCCAGCATGATTACTCCCTCCATCCTGCTCATCTCGCCACTGCCCAATACGAGCAGGAAGCACACGGCAAGGACTGATGCGAATATGTTGACCGGAATGTCGCGACGGAACAATGCGCCCCTACATGCCACCGGGCAGAACAGGGCAGTGATGCCCACCACGCCCAGGGTGTTGAAGATGTTGCTGCCGACCACGTTGCCCAACGACATGTCAGAGTTTCCCTTCGTGGCCGATATGGTGCTGACCACAAACTCGGGCAGCGACGTGCCGAATGCAACAATCGTGAGACCAATGATGAGCGACGACACATTGAGACGCCGTGCCACTGCCGACCCACCGTCGGTGAGCAAGTCGGCTCCTTTTACCACAAGCACAAGTCCGACTACGAACTGCACTATATTCAAAGTCAATTCCATCTGTCTGTTATGTTTTTTTCAGGCTGCAAAGTTACGGGTTTTGTTCCAACCGACAAAGAGTTTTCCCCGTTTTTATACATACTAGATGTACATACAAGCATGAGTATGGTCCAAAAAGCATAGCTGACATTCACGTCAGGCAGAGGACTCAGCCCGGACACTGCCGCAGCGCCCGTGTCTGCGACTCCGCACTCGCGAGCCCGAGAATCCGCACTCACAGGCCCGAGAATCCGCACTCGCAAGGCCGAGAGTGCGCACTCGCAAAAACCGATGTGAGGAGTCGGCATGACAGGCCAAAGAGACGACATGAAGCGCCAAGGTGGCAAAAGTATAAAAACTTAGCTCCAAACTATGAAAAAATCATGTTAAAATGTTTTCTTATATTATAGAAATGTTGTATCTTTGCAGCCGAATACTACAAAAAAATACCTCACAATGACTACAAAACACGGTCTGATAATGCGTATGCTGGCCACAGCAACATTGGCATTGGGCATGTCGGCAAGCGCCACAGCCCAGATGTCGCGCATGTACACCACACAAAACGGACTTCCCACAAGCGATATATACGACATTTACGTTGACTCCAAAGGCTGGGCATGGGTATCGGGCGTCATGTCGCTCAGCATGTTCGACGGCACAGGCTTCTACAGCCTCATCAATCATGAAAAGGACACCGACATGCCACCGTTCAACACAGTGCGCGGTGTGCGCGAAGGCGACGACGGCACCTACTGGGTGTATTCGAGCAACGGACTCTTCATCTACGACTACAGCACCAACCATTTCACACACATATTCCTGCGTCCCGACGAAGACCCCGTGAAAGGTGTGTCGATACAGATGTTCATCGACTATCCGAAAGACGGCTACAAACTGATATCGACCGACGAAAACGGCATCATGATTTTCGACTGCAACACCATGCAGGTTGATACCGAACTGACCGACAAGCTCTCAGCCATCATCGACGACAACATGTGTACCGAGGCCATCATCGACTCCGACCACTACCTCTGGGCAGTAGGCCGGCAGCTCAAACGCGTGAACCTCAACACCATGAAACTGGAACAACCGACGATAACCGACGAGGCAAGCAGGATAATCCGAGACCACCGGGTATATGACATGGTTCAGGAACACAAATCGGGCAACATATTGCTGGCCACCGGCGGCGGACTGCTCATCTACGATCACAAGGCAGGAACACTGCGCACACTCAAAGGCGGACAAAACAACATGCCGATATCGGTAGTACACGAAACACGCGACGGACGACTGCTCGTCGGCTCCGACAGCTACGGAATATGGCTGCTCACACCCGACGAGACCCTGCGACCGCTCAACATCTACGACCCCAACATGAACCTCACCTTTGCCAAAGTGAAAGCAATAGAAGAAGACGACGACGGCAACCTGCTCTTCGGACTGCTGCAAAAAGGAGTGATGGTAATCAGCGGCAGCCACGACAACTTCTCATACCACGCCATATCGCCCACAGAAAACAGGACCAACGCAGTGGCAGTGACCAGTCTGGCATACGACCCCACCCTCGGCTACGTGATAAGCACCGACGGATGCGGAGTGTTCCACAGCACAAGCGACAACCTGTCGCGCTCACGACAGATGTCGGCAGGACTGCACTCGCCGCTCGCACTGACAACACTCATCGACAACGACGGAACAGTGTGGGTGGGAAGCTATGGAGGCGGAGTGCAATGTGCACACATCAGCATGGCAAACACAAACACACAAAACCGGGAACCAAACACCGGAAAACCAGTCATATCCGAGTTTACGACACCAGCATGGCTGCAACCCATCAGCAACGACTTCATCATGACACTCGAATATGACAAACGTCACAACATAATCTACGCAGGCTCAAACGGACGAGGCGTATATGTGATAGACCTCAACTCACACACCGTCAAAAGCCTGAGAGACAGACACGACTTCAACGGATGGGTGTCGGAACTCTTCTGCGACACCGACGGCACACTGTGGATAGGCACCAGCGAGGGAATATACCTCTACAACCGGAACAGAGACTCGATGACCGAAGTGAAGTTCAAAGACTCCAACCTGCTCACCACACAATGTATCGGACGCCTCGACAAAAAAACCATCATCATAGCAACCAGCAAGGGACTCGTGCTCTACGACACCAAAGACAAGACAAGCAACGTGCTACTGCCCGACGAATTCATCAAGTCGTTCGAAATCACCGGCAAAGACATCTGGGCAGCAACACAGAAACAAATCGTATGCATCGAGACCGATAGCGGTAAAATCAGGCGCTACTCATCATTCGGAGGATACTTCATCGGCGAGTTCCACGGAAACTCACACACACAGTCGCCCGACGGCGAGATATTCTTCGGAGGCGACAACGGAATCATCAGCTTCAACGCCAAGCAGATGAAACAACCAAAAACACTGAAAAACGAACTCGTCTTCACACGCCTGCTCGTCAATGGACGCGAACGCACCTACCAGACCACCGACAAAAACAACGTGATGGACTGCAACCTGCAATGCGCCACACGCATAGACCTGCCGGCACGCGAGAACTCACTCCGACTCTCGTACAGCGTGCCAGACTTCGCATCACCCAACCGAATAAACTACACATACTGCCTCGAAGGCTACGACAAAATGTGGAAAACACCGGCCGCACGAGCCGAAGTATATTACCCCAACCTGCCGCCAGGAAGCTACACACTGAGAGTGAGAGCATACTACGAAAACAACGAAAGCGACTACAAGGAACGAACCATACAAATCGTCATATCACAACCATGGTACAACACCGTGTGGGCATGGATAGTATATCTGGCAATACTCTCGTTCGTGGGATATCAGATATACAAGGTGCAACGCGAACGCTCACGACAGCGCAACCTGCTGACCCGGGCACGCCACAACGAACAGCTTAAAGAAGCCAAGCTCCGCATGTTTACAAGCATTGCACACGAACTGCGCTCACCACTCACCATGATACTCTCGCCACTGAAACAACTGCAATCATCGACCGACGACGAACAGCTGCTCGGCATATACGACGTGATGCAACGCAACTGCGACCGCATACTGGCAGTAGTGAAACAGATAACTGACATACGAAAGATAGACAACGGACAGTTCCACCTGCACTTCTCGGAAGTGAACTTTGCCGATTACGCAGAATACATCTGCAGCTCATTCACCGCATACGCATCGGCCAAACAAATCACGTTCACAATCGAACACCTCAACCAAAACGTGACAATATGGCTCGACACCATACACTTCGAGAAGATACTAACCAACATCCTGTCAAACGCCTTTAAGTTCACACCCGAAGGCGGACGCATCATACTGCGCACCAAGTGCATACTCAAAGACACAAAAGACTGGTTCGAAATACGCATATACAACAGCGGCTCACAAATAGACGCAAAAGACATACCACACATCTTCGAGCGCTTCTACCAAGCCACCACACCATCGGCCAACGCAGGCTCGGGCATAGGCCTCAACCTGGTCAACGAACTCGTCAACCTGCACCACGGCACCATCGAAGCACACAACATCGACCCGGATGGAGTGGAGTTCGTCATGCAGTTCCCGCTGGGCAACGCACACCTGAGCGAGGAAGAACTACTGCCACGCGAAGTCATTGCCGACAACGACCGCGAACAAGACGACGACCTATTCACCGACATAGAACCGCTGGTAACAGACGACACCGAAGAAGAACCGGCCAAGAACAAACGCACAATAATCATGGTCGATGACGAACAGGAACTCTGCCAGTATGTGAAAGAGCAACTGCAAGACAGCTACAACGTGGTGACAGCCAACAGCGGCAACAGCGCATGGCAGGAAATACTCAGGATAAGGCCCGACATCGTTGTGACCGACATACGAATGCCCGACGGCAACGGCATCGAACTGTGCAAACGCATCAAGGGTAACCCCGAGACCGACAACATACC
>CAMHPM010000002.1 GCA_946187025.1 uncultured Prevotellaceae bacterium | reverse complement strand
ATATGCATCACAGGCTCGAACGGCAAGACCACAACCACCTCGCTCATCTACCACATACTGCGCAATGCCGGCTACAACGTGGGCCTGGCAGGCAACATAGGCCGCAGCCTTGCACTGCAGGTGGCCACAGAGCACTTCGACTACTATGTGATAGAGCTCAGCAGCTTCCAGCTCGACGGCATGTATGAGTTTCGTGCCGACATAGCCGTGCTGCTCAACATAACCCCCGACCACCTCGACCGCTACGACTTCAAGATGCAGAACTACGTCGATTCGAAAATGCGCATCACCCAGAATCAGACCGAGAACGATGCCTTCATCTTCTGGAACGACGACCCGATAGTGACCGAAGAGCTCAAACGCTACAAGCTGCGCGCACGTCTCTATCCGTTCTCGGCAGTGAAAGGCAATGGAGCCATTGCCTATGCCGACGAGGGAAAATACGTGATCGAGGTGCCTACACCATTCAACATGGAGCAGGACGAACTGGCCCTGACCGGCCGTCACAACCTCTACAACTCGCTGGCAGCCGGTATAACCGCCAACATAGCAGGGGTGAGCAGCGACAAGCTGCGCGAGAGCCTGGCCAGTTTCAAGGGTGTGGAACACCGGCTCGAAAAGGCCGGACGTGTGCGTGGTATCGACTTTGTCAACGACTCGAAGGCTACTAACGTCAACGCATGTTGGTATGCACTCGAAAGCATGAAACAGCCTACGGTACTCATTCTCGGCGGACTCGACAAGGGCAACGACTATTCCGAGATTTACGACCTGGTGCGCCAGAAGTGCAAAGGCCTGGTATTCCTCGGAGTGGATAACAGGAAACTGCATGAGAACTTCGACTCGTTCGGCCTGCCGATAGCCGACGTAAGGAGCATGAAAGACTGTGTCGATGCATGCTACAAGATGGCTGCGCCGGGCGACTGCGTGCTGCTCAGCCCTTGCTGTGCCAGTTTCGACCTCTTCAAGAACATGGAAGACCGCGGCGAGCAGTTCAAGGAATGTGTGAAGAACCTATAATATATTGAATAACAGACAACGGATAACAAATAGCGACTATGCTGAAGATTATAAGCAACAACTTGTTCAAGGGCGACAAAGTGATTTGGATGATCTACTTCTTCCTGTGCATGATTTCGCTTGTCGAGATTTACAGTGCCTCGAGTTCGCTCACCTACGCTCAGGGCAACCACTGGGATCCGATGATTCGTCAGGCGGGCTTCCTGTTCGTCGGGCTGATTATCATCCTGGTCGTAAACCGCATTCCATGCAAATACTTCAAGCTCTTCCCCATCTTCCTGCTTCCGGCATCGGTGTTGCTATTGCTCTACGTGCTGTTCTTCGGCGGCACCATCAACGGCGGCAACCGATGGATCGACCTCGGTTTCTTGTCGTTCCAGCCGTCGGAGGTGGCGAAAGCGGCGCTCATCATGTCGCTCGCTGCCATCTTGTCGAAGACTCAGAACGAAGAGGTGGTACACAACCGCCGCGGCACCAAGACCGTGGTGATGGCTACCAAGGGTGGCTACAGCAAGCCGTTTAAGATCTGCAGCATACTCATTCTCACCATCTGCGGCCTCATCTTCACCGAAAACCTATCGACGGCCCTAATCTTATTTGCCGTGTCGGTCATGATGATGTATATAGGCAACATACCTCATAAACTCATGTTCCGCGGGTTACTCGTCATGGGCCTGGTGGGCGGAGTGGCTGCCACGATGCTTATCATCACGCCCGATGCCGTTGTAGGCAAAGCCGGCGGCCGACTGCTGACCTGGAAGCACCGTATAGAGGAAAAGGTGGGCGTGAAATCGGAGGCTGAGAAACAGGCTCTCGACGACGAGAAAAGCGAATACAACCTGTCGGAAAACTGGCAGGTGGGCAATGCCAACATAGCAATAGCCAATTCCAACATCATAGGCCTGGGACCGGGCAACTCGGTGCAACGCGACTTCCTCTCTCATGCTGAGTCGGACTTCATCTTCGCCATCATCATCGAAGAGACAGGCATCATCGGCGCCCTGTTTGTCATCTTCCTCTACCTGGCACTGCTGGTGAGGGTGAGCAAGATAGCCAACAAGTGCGACAAGTTCTTCCCGGCCTTCCTCATCATGGGATTCGGCATCCTGCTGGTGTTGCAAGCCCTCATCAACATGGGAGTGGCCGTGCATCTGCTACCTGTCACGGGTCAGCCGCTGCCGCTCATCAGCAAGGGCGGAACATCGATCATCATCACCTGCTTCTATTTCGGTGTGATACTCAGCATAAGCCGTTATGCAGAGAAAGTGAGCGAAACGCCGAAGGAGCCGGCTGAGGCAGTGAGCGCCCTCGAAACCGACGAATACTACAGCACTACCGGCATCGACTGAAAACGAGTGCGCACTCATGAGGCCGAGACTCCGCACTCGCATGCCCGAGACTCCGCACTCGCAAAACGCGAAACGTGTCAACAGCACGAAGAAAAGGCCGAAGCGATGTGAAACAAGCATTTTTTCATCCAATAAATTGTACATTCAACAAGTTTTTCGTAAATTTGCAGAACGATGGAACAAACCAGAATCATAATAAGCGGCGGCGGAACAGGAGGTCACATCTTCCCCGCCATATCCATAGCCAATGCCATACGCACACTACGTCCTGACGCAGAAATCCTGTTTGTCGGAGCCGAGGGCCGTATGGAAATGCATCGTGTGCCGGCAGCCGGCTACAAGATCGTTGGACTCCCAATCGAAGGGTTCAGCCGCAAGAACCCGTTGAAAAACATCCGCGTGTTGTGGAAAGTGTGGAAATGCCAGCGCATGGCCCGCAAGATAATCAACGAGTTCAAGCCCGGAGCCGTGGTCGGCGTGGGCGGATATGCCAGCGGCCCGACACTGAAGACAGCCGCACAGATGGGCATACCTACACTCATACAGGAGCAGAACTCCTATGCAGGAGTCACCAACAAACTCCTGGCCAAGTCGGCCAGCAAGATATGTGTGGCCTACGAAGGTATGGAACGGTTCTTCCCCGCCAACAAGATTCTGATGACCGGCAACCCCGTGCGCCAGTCGCTCACCGAGACCCACCTCACCCCCGCCGAAGCCCGCACACGCATGGGGCTCGACCCCGAACTGCCCACACTGCTCATCATAGGCGGAAGCCTCGGAGCACGCACCATCAACGAGAGCGTACTCAACTCGCTGAGACTAATCGAGCGCACACACATGCAGGTGCTATGGCAGACAGGCAAATACTACAGCCACTACATCGCATCGACCCTCGAACGGCAGGGAAAACCAAAGAACCTCATGGTCACCGACTTCATTGCCGACATGGACGCAGCATACGCAGCAGCCGACCTCGTTATCTCACGGGCCGGAGCCAGCAGCATAAGCGAACTGTGCCTGCTGGGCAAACCATGCATACTCGTACCATCGCCAAACGTAGCCGAAGACCATCAGACAAAAAATGCACATGCACTGACAGATCGCAATGCAGCCCTGTTCATGAACGACGCATACGCATCGACACAACTCATGCCACTGGCCGTGGAGACAATAGGCAACGCCGAGAAACTGCACACACTCAGCAACAACATAAAACAACTGGCACTGCCCGACTCGGCACAAAAGATAGCACAGGAAGTATTAAAACTCATCAAAGAATAAGACCACACGATGGAACACAACATAAAATCAGTATATTTCGTAGGAGCCGGAGGCATCGGCATGAGCGCCCTCGTACGCTATTTCCTGGCCAAAGGCTACAACGTGGGCGGATACGACAAAACGCCCACCGAATTGACCCAGCGCCTCATCGAAGAAGGAGCACAGATACACTACGACGACTGTCCCGACCAGATTCCCGACTGCTTCAGGCAAAAGGAGACGACACTCGTGGTATATACACCAGCCATACCTTCCGACCACAAGGAACTCACCTACTTCCGCCAACAAGGCTTCGACATACAGAAGCGGGCACAAGTGCTGGGACTGCTCACACGCCAGCACAAAGGACTGTGCGTAGCCGGCACCCATGGCAAGACAACCACATCGACCATGGCCGCACACCTGCTGCACCAATCGGCAGTTGACTGCAACGCATTCCTCGGAGGCATATCAAAGAACTACGGCACCAACTACATACTGTCGCCCACGAGCGACTACGTGGTAATCGAAGCCGACGAGTTCGACCGCTCGTTCCATCACCTCAGGCCATACATGACCGTAATCACCGCCACCGACCCCGACCACCTCGACATCTACGGCACAAAAGAAGCATACCTCGAAAGCTTCCGCCACTACACCACACTCATACAGCCAGGCGGAGCACTCATCCTGCACCGCGGCCTCGAAATGAAAGCCGACGTGGGACCAGAGGTGACAGTATATGAATACTCACGCAACGAAGGCGACTTCCATGCCGAAAACATACGCATAGGCGGCGGCGAGATAGTGTTCGACTTCGTGACACCCACCGCAACACTGCGCGACATACAATTAGGCGTACCAATCAGCATCAACATCGACAACGGCATCGCAGCCATGGCACTGGCATGGCTCAACGGAGTGAGCGAAGACGAGATACGCCAAGGCATGAAAACCTTCAGCGGAGTTGACCGCCGGTTCGACTTCAAGCTCAAGACCGAACACATGGTCTTCCTGAGCGACTATGCCCACCACCCCAACGAAATAGAGCAAAGCGTGAAGTCGATACGCGAACTATACGCCGACAAACGCATCGCGGCCATATTCCAGCCACACCTCTACACACGCACACGCGACTTCTACCGCGAATTTGCACAAAGCCTCTCGCTACTCGACAAAGTCATACTGTGCGATATCTATCCCGCACGTGAGCAACCAATACCGGGAGTCACCTCACAACTCATCTACGACAATCTGCGGCCAGGCATCGACAAAGTGATGATACACAAGTCGGAAATCATCGACACAGTGAGACGCAAAGACTTCGACGTGCTCATATCGCTCGGAGCAGGTGACATCGAAGACTACGCACCACAAATAGTCAAGGCACTGCAATCATGAAACTGAAACGAGGCATACAACTCATAACCGCAGCAATACTCCTCATCGGTGTTGCGGCATACATCGTATATGCCATCTGCTGGGCAGCCGAAGAAAGAGACCCCGAGGCAATATGCACATCGGTGGAACTCAACATAGAGCAGAACCAGCACTCGGGATTCATAACCCCCGCCACCATCGAGCAGACACTGCGCACAGCCAACATCTACCCTGCCGGACGCAACATGGCCGACATCAGCACACGCGCCATCGAAGCCGAACTGCAAAAAAACGACTTCGTGGAAGACGTGACATGCTACAAGACAGCCAACCGCAAAGTACACATCGACATCACACAACGCACACCGGTAATCTACATACTGAAAGCCGACGGCAACGGATACTATGTTGACCGCAACGGAAAGATAATACAAAAGACCACATACCCCGTCAACATGCCGGTGGCCACAGGCAAAATCACACAGCGATATGCACAGAAATGCCTGTCGCGACTGGGCAACTACATCGTCGGAAACGACTTCTGGAACAACCAGATAGAACAGCTCTACGTATCGACCAACTCCGACGGCGAATACACAATCGACATCATACCACGCATAGGCACCGGCATAATCAAGCTGGGAACGATAGCCAACTACGAAAAGAAACTGAGCCGGCTGCGCACATTCTACGAGAAGGCAGTACCGACCATCGGCTGGAACAAATACACAACCATAGACCTCGCATACGACGGCCAGATAATTTGCAAAAAACAAAAGAAAAAATAATATGACAGAACAGGAATCAATCATTGTAGCCATCGAGCTGGGCTCGTCGAAGATATCGGCCATCGCAGGCAAGAAAAAGGACGGCACCATGCAGATACTGGCCTACGCAGAAGAGAAAACCTACGACTGCGTGAAACGCGGAATGGTCTATAACATAGAAAAGACCACCCAAAGCATCAAGAACGTGATAAGCCGCATCGAGGCATCGCTCAAGATGAAGGTGACACGTACCTACATCGGACTGGCAGGACAGTCGATACACTCGGTGAAGAGCATCGTGAAGAAAAACATGCTCGCACCAACCTACATAACCCAGGGACACATCGATGCCATCACCGACGAAAGCCACGAAGTGCCGCTCGAGGAATATGAGCTCAACGGATTCTTCGTACAGAACTTCATCGTCGATGCCAACGTGGTGGCCAACCCTGTAGGCATCATGGGCACAAACATCGAGGGCGAATTCCTCAACGTGATTGCCAACAAGCGCCTGCGCAACAACATCAAGACCTGTTTCGAAAACCTCGGACTCGACATCGCCGACTACCGCATAGCATCATTCGAGCTGGCAAACAACCTGCTCACCGATGCAGAGAAACGCTCAGGCTGTGCGATGATCGATTTCGGAGCCGGCACAACCACCATTGCTGTGCTGAAAAACAACATAGTAAGGCAGATAATAACACTGCCACTGGGCATCAACTGTATACGTCAGGACCTCTGCGACCTTCAGATTGAAGAATCGGAAGCCGAAGCACTGCTGCTGAAGTATGGCAACGCCATTATCGAAAACGACACCAACAGCGATGACGACAAGAAACCGACCTATACCACATCCGACGGACGCGAGATAGAGATAACCCTCATACAGCAGATCATCGAGGCACGCCTCGACGAGATACTGCGCAACGTAGATAATCAGCTGCACGCCTCGGAGTATGGCGACAAACTGCTGGGCGGAGTGGTTATCACCGGTGGAGGTGCAAACATCAAAAACATCGACAAGGCATGTGCAACGTCGCTGAAGGTGGGCAAGGTCAGAATTGCCAGGAAACTCATACCGCAAGTCATAAAAAACAGCGACATCACATCGCTCTCGACCGAAAGCCCTACAAGCTGCACCATCATCTCGCTTCTCCTTTCGGGCGATGAAAACTGCGTAGGCGAGGCTTACAACGGGCCCGACATATTTGCTGAGAAGGACAAGGAAATCGAAATCACGGCACACAAAGAGGCTAACGCCAAGCGCCAGAAGGAGGAGGACGATGCCCTGGCATACGTTGAGGACATAAAGAGCCAACTGCGCACCGCGATACTCAACATGCAACAGGTTGGCGAGACAATCAACAAAAACCCATCCAACAAGAAGAAATGGGTCAGCGCCAACGAGGCAATAGCTCAGGCCGAAGCCATCATCACCGAACAATTCGACATGCAGACAGCCATCCTTGCCGACAAAGACAAGTATAAACAGTCGCTGCGCGAGGCCGACGTGCTGTCGAAGAAATGTAGCGAAGAGATTGAGAACCTGCAACAGATTGTGAAAGAGGCGCGCAACAACAACTCGCCGATGGGTAAATTCAAACATTGGATTGACGATCTGCTTAAGGAATAATGCCTTTCCTCATTGTCACAAACAGTGAAAAGTGAGTTGTGAAAACTATAAGTAACATCGATACATCGCATAAACAACTAACCAATATGAACGTAGAATTCACGTTTCCGCAAGAGGAAACCAGCATCATAAAAGTGATTGGCGTGGGCGGAGGAGGCTGCAACGCCGTAAACAACATGTTCAGCAAGGGCATACACGACGTTTCGTTCATCGTATGCAACACCGACAACAAGGCTCTGAACGACTCAGTAGTGCCTTCAAAGCTTCAACTGGGTAAGGACGGACTTGGCGCAGGCAACAATCCTGCAGCCGGACGTCAGGCAGCAGAGGAGTCGGCCGACGACATCAAAGCCATGCTCAGCGACGGCACCAAAATGGTGTTCATCACTGCCGGAATGGGTGGTGGAACCGGAACGGGAGCGGCTCCGGTGATTGCCAAGATGGCTAAGGAGAAAGACATACTGACGGTCGGGATTGTCACTATTCCGTTCCGCTGGGAGGGTATAAAGAAGATTGACCAGGCACTCGACGGTGTGGAGGAAATGAGCAAGAACGTGGATGCACTGCTCGTTATCAACAACGAGCGCCTGCGCGAGATATATCCTGACCTCACGGTGCTCGACGCCTTCAGCAAAGCCGACGAGACATTGTGTAATGCAGCCCGCAGTATAGCCGAAATCATAACTATGCACGGCATCATCAACCTCGACTTCAAGGATGTGAAGACCGTGTTGCTCAACGGCGGTGTTGCAATCATGAGTTCGGGCTACGGCAGTGGCGACTCGCGCATCACCAAGGCCATTGAGGATGCACTGCACTCGCCTCTGCTCAACAACAACGACATCTACAACTCGAAGAAACTCCTGCTGCACATCGCATTCTCGGCCGACGAGAGCCAAGGTTCGCCAAGTCTCATGATGGAGGAGATGAACGAGATACACGAGTTTATGGGCAAGATGCAGACAGCCGACATTATCGAGACGAAATGGGGTCTCTCGCTCGACCAGTCGCTGGGCGACAAGGTGAAGGTGACGATACTTGCAACGGGATTCGGGGTTGGCGACATCAACTCTACCGACATGACCAACCGCATAAACAAGCGCAACGAGGAAGAGCGTAAACGTGAGGTGGAGCGTACGGAGAAGGAGATTGAGCGTGAGCGTCGCCGTATCAACATCTACGGCTCGTCCGACAAGAGTTCGTCGATTCGTAAACTGATATTCAGCTACATTTTCAAGGATGAGGACCTCGACAACGACGATATAATCAGCATGGTTGAGTCGATACCGACCTACAAGCGCAAGCGTGAGGACTTGCGCAACATCGACGAGCGCTCGAACATAACTGCCGCAGCGGCTCCGATGGCGGGTTCGGTCATCAGTTTTACCTGACCTGCACTGCCATCCGGCAATAAAAGGGGCAGCAGATGCGTATGACACGATTGTGTCATAAGCTCTGCTGCCTCTTTTTTTGTTTGGCTCAAATGGCTGGCTGGCGGGGATTTGCTTGCGAATGGAGGTTGTGTTTCCGGATGGTTTGAGGTTAGTGTGTTGTTGCCTAAGGGTGTGCGCCTTGTTGTGGCTGGGATAAAAAAAAGATGTGCCGACTCGGTCAGAATCACTTCTTTTTGGTCGGCACGAGAATATATGTAAGAATTGAATGAAATGTTTCTTTTCCTTATATTCGTCTTATTTCGAGCTCTTTTCCTTCTATCCTTTAATTGGTGGGAATGACATCCCGATGGTTCTCTTCTCCCACGTGGATAGCTGGAATGGGGCTTTTCGTTATGCGTCGATATTGGCGTAGGTTGCGTTGCGCTCGATGAACTCGCGACGTGGCGGCACGTCGTCGCCCATGAGCATTGAGAAGATGTAGTCGGCTTCGGCTGCATCGTCGATGGTTACTTGCTTGAGCAGTCGTGTCTCGGGGTTCATGGTTGTCTCCCAGAGTTGTTCCGGGTTCATTTCGCCGAGTCCTTTGTAGCGTTGTGTCTTGACGCTGTCGGCTGTTCCGTCGCCATATTTGTCGATGAAGCGGAGTCGTGCCTGCTCGTCGTAGCAGTATTCGCTTATCTTGCCTTTGGTGCATTTGTAGAGTGGCGGAGTGGCTATATAGAGGCGTCCGTCGCGTATGAGCTGTGGCATGTAGCGGAAGAAGAGTGTGAGCAGCAGGGTGTCGATGTGTGATCCATCGACATCGGCATCGGTCATGATGATGGTCTTGTAGTAGCGCAGCTTGTCGTAGTTGGCTTCTTTGCTGTCGCTTTCGTCGAGGCCGAACTTCACGCCCAGGGCGTTGATGATGTTGTTCACTTCTTCGTGGTCGAATGCCTGATGCCATTTCACGCGTTCTACGTTGAATATCTTTCCGCGGATTGGGAGGATGGCTTGGAAGTGGCGGTCGCGTCCTTGCTTGGCTGAGCCGCCTGCCGAGTCTCCCTCGACGATGAACATCTCGCAGTTGGCCGGGTCTTTGTCGGAGCAGTCGGCGAGTTTGCCTGGCAGTCCGCCTCCCGACATCGGGTTCTTGCGTTGCACTTTCTCGCGTGCGGTGCGTGCTGCGATACGTGCCTCGGCTGCGAGCACCACTTTATCAACTATCATCTTGGCCTCCTTAGGGTGTTCCTCGAGGTAGTTGCTCAGTGCTTCGCCCACGGCTGAGTTCACGGCTCCCATCACTTCGTTGTTGCCCAGCTTGGTTTTGGTCTGACCCTCGAACTGTGGTTCGGCCACCTTGACCGAGATGACGGCCGTGAGGCCTTCGCGGAAGTCTTCGGGGCTGATTTCTATCTTTTGCTTGGCAAGTCGTTCGGTGAGTTTTGTGTCGTCGCTCACGTATTTCTTCAACACGCGTGTGAGGGCAGTGCGGAATCCCTGGAGGTGTGTACCGCCTTCGATGGTGTTGATGTTGTTTACGTATGAGTGTATGTTCTCTGAGTACGAGGTGTTGTACATGATGGCAGCCTCGATTGGTGTCTCGCTCTTCTCGGTGTTGAGGTATATGATGTCGTTGAAGAGGTGTGTGCGTGTGGAGTCGATGTAGCGCACGAAGTCGCGCAGACCGCCTTCGGAGTGGAACACGTCTTTGCGTATGCCTTCAAATCCTGCTTCGGCATTCACGTCGAGGCGCATGTCTTGCAGTGTGATTGTGATTCCGGCATTGAGGTATGCCAGTTCGCGCATACGGTTGGCCAGGATGTCGTAGCGGTAGGTACGTGTGATGAATATCGAGCCGTCGGGCCAGAACTGCTGGCGTGTGCCTCGCAGGTCGGTGGTGCCCACTTGCTTCACGTCGTACAGCGGTTTGCCGCACGAATATTCCTGCTGGTATATCTTGCCGTCGCGGAACACCTGTGATATCATCCTGGTTGAGAGTGCGTTCACACAGCTCACACCCACGCCGTGGAGTCCGCCCGACACTTTGTACGAGCCTTTGTCAAACTTGCCACCGGCATGTAGCACGGTCATCACCACCTCGAGTGCCGAGCGGTGTTCCTTCTCGTGCATATCGACAGGGATACCACGTCCGTTGTCCTGCACGGTGATAGAGTTGTCTTCGTTGATGGTTACTTCGATGTGGGTGCAATATCCTGCCAGCGCCTCGTCGATGGAGTTGTCAACGGTCTCATAGACGAGGTGGTGCAATCCCTTTTCGCTTATGTCGCCAATATACATTGCAGGGCGTTTGCGCACTGCTTCCAGGCCTTCGAGCACCTGGATGTTACTTGCGGAGTAGTCGGCTCCGTTCTGTAGTATTTCGTCCATTAGTAGTTTATATCACATTTCAATTTCTGCATACGAGGAGCCCTCCGGGCACACCCTCGCTTTTCATGCTACAAATTTACGAATAAATTACGACATGAGCAAGCATTGACCTACAAAAATATGCATGAATGTTGATTTTTTTTCTCAAACACGAGCATATCGGCCACTCTGCCGGCAATGCGGCCCACACACTTGTGTGTGGGGGTCGGAAAATGAGTGAGCACTCGCAGGCCCGAGAGTGCGCAGTCTCGGGCTCGTGAGTGCGCGCTCGCAAAGCCGCGAGTGCATAGCCCCACAGCGACAGGTACACAAAAAAAGCGATACACATGTGCATCGCTTATATAATTTGTTCCGGTTGATGTCTTATCCAAGCTTAGCGATATACTTCATAGCGCCCGACTTGAGGTTAGCTGCCTTCTTCCAGTGGATGATGTTAGTCTTTGCAAGTTTATCCAACATCTTCTGTACCTTTGGATACATTTCGAGAGCTACTTCCTTGTCTTTTTCTGCACGGAGTTTACGCAGTGCGTTACGCATTGTCTTTGCGTAATAACGGTTGTGCAATCTACGCTTTTCATTCTGGCGTATGCGCTTGATTGTCGATTTGTGGTTTGCCATTATCTTGTTTTCTTTTTTTAACTGGATTGTGAGCCGGGGCTCGTTCTTTCAATTCTTCGTTTATGTTTTTTGTTTCAACTGTCAACCGTCAATTGTCAATCGCCAACCATCAATTGTCAATCATCAATTGTCAATTAACCAATCTAATTTAGTAGTCCCTAGCAGAATCGAACTGCTCTTTAGAGAATGAAAATCTCTCGTCCTAACCGATAGACGAAGGGACCAGCCTGTGGCTAAAAGCCGAAGCAAACCGAAGCCGTCGGACAGGCAATGCTGCCCAGCACTTATGATTTGCGGCTGCAAAGTTAAGCACTTTATTCAAACTGACAAAACTTTTTGAGGTTTTTTTTCATCTAACATGTAATTTTTTCTTCAATTATTCGTAAATTTGCAGTCGGCAAACAATTTATAAGCAAAAAAACGAGACATGGAGCGACTTCGAGGAATAGTGCTTCGCACAGTAAAATACGGCGACAGCAGCATAATTATCGACATGCTGACCGACGGGCGCGGACGCATGTCGGTCATCACACGACGCACATCAAGGCCATCGGCCGACCGCAGTCGCATCGCGCCATCACACCTCATGCCACTATCGCTGCTGGAATTCGACTGCAACATCCACGGACAAGGACGACTGCCACATCCAAACACCATCATCTGCTACCACCCCTACACCACACTGCAATCACACCCGATGAAAGCAACACTCGCACTGTTCATCGCCGAATTCCTGTCGTATGCACTGAAAGAAGAAACCGCAAACCACCTGCTCTACGACTATCTGGAACAATCGTTCAGATGGCTCGACACAGCCGAGCACCAATTTGCCAACTTCCACCTCGTGCTCCTCATGAGGCTCACACGATTCATCGGCATCATGCCAAACACACAAAAGACCGACAGCGCCCACTATTTCGACCTCATGAACAGCGAATACACCACCGTGCAGCCACCACACTCACACTTCCTCCAACCCGACGAAGCAAGCCGCCTGCCCTACATGTTGCACATGGACTACGATAACATGCACCTATATGCACTTTCGCGACATCAGCGCCGACGCTGCCTCGAAATCATCAACGAATACTACCGCCTGCACCTGCCGGGGTTCCGCGAACTCCAGTCAATCGAAATACTGAGCGAGGTATTCGGATAACCCCGCCAACACCTGAAAAGAATACATAATACCACGCGAAAGAATACACAACACCGGCGAAAGTGGGAAAGACACAACGCCACATCAGGCAACAAAAAAGCCCCCGCTATCAAGCGGAGGCTTATTATATTATAATATGTGTCATGCACCATTGCAATCCGTCATGCAACATTGCAATCTGTCATGCGCCATTGCAATCTGTCATGCACCATTGCATTAAGTCATGCAACATCGCGTGCAATGGCAAAACGCCTATTAAGCATACATTGCAACGATTGCCTCGTAGAGTTCCTGCTTGCCAGAAGTAGATTTAGGCTCGCCGACAGTCTTACCATATTCGTAAACCTGCTCGAATGTAAGCTCACCATTCTCAAACTTCTTACCCATGCCAGAGTCGAACGAAGCATAACGCTCCTTAACCATCTTGCAGATTGGAGACTCCTCAAGCAGCTTGGCAGCACTTTCAAGTGCACGAGCCATTGCATCCATACCCGAGATGTGAGCGATGATGATGTCGTCGAGGTCGGTAGAGTTACGACGAGTCTTGGCGTCGAAGTTAGTACCGCCAGTGCCGAGTCCGCCGTTGCGGATAATCTGCATGAATGCCTGTACGAGTTCGAATTGGTCTATTGGGAACTGGTCGGTATCCCATCCGTTCTGGTAGTCACCACGGTTGGCATCGATGCTTCCGAGCATACCGGCATCGACAGCGCAAGCAAGTTCATGCTCGAATGTGTGGCCAGCCAGTGTAGCATGGTTCACCTCGATGTTCACCTTGAAGTCTTTGTCAAGACCGTGAGCCTTGAGGAATCCGATGACAGTCTCAGTATCTACGTCATACTGGTGCTTCGATGGTTCCATTGGCTTTGGTTCGATGAGGAATGTACCCTTGAAGCCCTTTGAACGAGCGTAGTCGCGTGCCATGCCCAGCATGGTAGCCATGTGCTCCTTCTCGCGCTTCTGGTCAGTATTGAGCAGAGACATATAGCCTTCGCGGCCACCCCAGAATACATAGTTCTCAGCACCGAGAGCAATACCTGCGTCGATGGCGTTCTTGATCTGAACGATAGCGCGTGCCACAACGTCAAAATCAGGGTTGGTGCTTGCACCGTTCATATAACGCTTGTTGCCGAATACGTTGGCAGTTGACCACAACAGCTTCTTGCCTGTCTTCTCCATCTTCTCCTTCAGGTAAGCCACGATAGCCTTCATGTTAGCCTCGTATTCTTCTACTGATTCGCCCTCGCTGATGAGGTCAACATCGTGGAAGCAGAAGTAGTCGATGCCCAGCTTCTCCATGATTTCGAAACCTGCATCGGCCTTGTTCTTTGCTATCTCGAGTGCATTTGCACCTTGGTTCCAAGGGAAAGTCTTGGTTCCGCCACCAAACTGGTCGCCGCCTTCTGCACAAAGAGTGTGCCACCAAGCCATTGCGAAACGCAGCCAGTCGCGCATGGTCTTACCCATGATTACTTTGTCGGCATCATAATAGTGGAATGCCATCGGATTCTTTGAATCCTTACCTTCAAACTGAATCTTCTTGATTTCAGGGAAAAATTCTTTTGCCATAGTTGATTTACTTTAATGAATTAATAATTGTTGGTTACTTGTTTCAGAATTGATTTCCAGCGTTCGTAAGCCTCGGCATACGCAGCTGCATTTGCAGTATCAGGAGTGATGGTTGCGTTATGCTGCAATGTGGCGAATGCCTCGTCGCTGTTCTTGTAGAGTCCCATACCTGCACCTTTGGCAGCTCCGGCGGCACCGTCGGTCTCATAGAGCTCGATGGTTGCACCTGTAACCGATGCCAGTGTGAGGCGGAACATAGGGTTGAGGAACATATTGGCATGTCCGGCCTTGATGGTGCGGATTTCCATACCCATCTCGCGCATTATCTCCATGCCGTAAGCAAACGAGAAGACAATACCCTCTTGTGCTGCACGCAGCAGGTGCGGCTTTTTGTGGATATTGAAGTTCAGTCCGTGGATGCTGCATCCCACCTCCTTGTTCTGCAACAGGCGCTCGGCTCCGTTTCCGAACGGGATGATGGTGAGTCCTTCCGAACCTATAGGCACCTGGTCGGCCAGGGTGTTCATCTCGCTGTAGCTGACTCCCTCGGGTGCCACGTTACGACGCATCCAGGCATTGAGTATTCCTGTACCGTTGATACAGAGCAGCACACCGAGTCGGGTATCGGGTTGATGGTGGTTTACGTGTGCGAATGTGTTGACACGCGACAGAGGGTCGTAGTTCACGTCGCCCAGCACTCCATACACCACTCCCGACGTTCCGCCTGTTGCTGCTATTTCGCCTGGTTTCATCACATTGAGCGAAAGGGCGTTGTTTGGCTGGTCTCCTCCGCGGTAGGCTATAGGTGTGCCGGCTGGTACGCCGAGTTCCTTGGCCACAGCCTCACAGACGGTTGACTGTACAGAGAATGTCGGTACAATCTCAGGTATGATATCGGCTGGGAAGCCATAGTGTTCCATCACGTCGCGACTCACGCAGTCGTTCTTGAAATCCCAGAACATTCCTTCCGAGAGGCCCGATATGGTAGTATTGATTGTGCCTCCACTCAGTTTCATTGCGATATAGTCGCCTGGAAGCATTATCTTATATATTTTTTCAAACAGCTGCGGCTCGTTGTCCTTCACCCATGCCAGCTTGGCTGCGGTGAAGTTGCCTGGCGAGTTCAGCAGGTGGCTGAGGCACTGCTCGTGTCCGATGGCATCGAATGCTTCGTTGCCGTATGGCACTGCGCGTCCGTCGCACCAGATGATGCTTGGCCGCAGCGGCTTGCCATCTTTATCGACACACACCAGTCCGTGCATCTGGTAGCTGATACCTATTGCCTTCACGTCGTTCAGACGGTGGGTCCCGTCGGCCTCCAGCTTCTTTGTTGCTTCTTTCAGGCTGTGCCACCAGTCTTCCGGTTCCTGTTCTGCCCATCCTGCCTTTTTGGCAATGATTGGGGCTTCGACTTCGGGATAGAAGGCTGATGCCACACATTGTCCCGTACTCGCATCAACCAGCGATGCCTTCACCGATGATGTACCGATATCGTATCCGAGTAAATACATAGTTGTTGTTTTTTGGTTATATATACGTAAGTGTTAGTTTACACACAATTTGATTATCGATTGCAAAGATAGCAATTATTTTCTATATATCATCACGATTATGAATAAATATTTTGCATATCAGAGCAGATACATCGATTTTTTGCATGTCGTTTTGTTAATTTGAAACTTATCTTAGCATCACCTTCCTGCTTCGGCCGTCGGTTTGCTTTATGATATACAATCCAGGCTTGAGTCCGTCTCTGTTCCGACATATATACCGCTTGTGGTGTATATACCTGCAATTGCGTTTCCGGCTGTCTGCCCTTCGTCATTGCGAGCCGTCTCGATGCCGTCAGCAGGATTGAGGTCTGTCTTCATTCCTTCATCGGCTCCGATATATCGGTCGAATACGTGGCGGGCATTCGTCTCGCCGATTGTTGGTCGTGCCATGACATAGAAGTTGTTACCTCCGTCGGGATAGCGTCCCACCGACTGGTCTCCGTCGTGGGCTTCATAAACGAGTTGGTCGGCAAATCCTTCTGCAAAACCTGGATGGGCCTCGAAGTATGCAGGGTTGTTGGCCACAAACTCAGGCGACGAGGAGAGCACGACCGTCAGTCCGTCTCCGTTGTCGAGCTTGAACAGTGCGTGCAGGTCCATCAGGTTTCTGTAGCTGGTGGTGGCGGCCAGGCTTCTCTCGAGCGGTTCGAGCTTGTCGGCCCAGATCACGAGATGTCCGCCGGCTGGGATGCGGGTGTTCAGTCCCGGCTGGCTCGATGGTATCTGATACTTTTGAGGTTTGTTGATGTTATCGCTCAGGTACAGGCCTGCCACGTCGATTGTCATGTCGGTCGTGTTGTAGAGTTCTATCCAGTCGTTCTTCTTGAAGTATTCGTTGACATACACCGTGTTGGCTGCGCTCACTTCGTTTATGCGGATTGGCGCAAACGGCTCGTTGGTGCTTTCGACGAAGAGTGCTGAGCCCTGGCGCACGATTGAATCGTCGGGCACCGGTTCGTAACATGCCACGAAGTCGTAATGGCTGGTTGTTGACAGGTTGTCGAAGCTGAGCTCGTTGGTCATCACTCCGTCGGAAATCGTTCCTACCGTGAGCGATGCCGTCCAGTAGAGGTCGGATGAGGTCGCACTGGTATTGTGTACTTCCACGGCTATTGTGTTGGTGCCCGAATGCAGCAATGAGTTGTCGATGACTATCTGACCGGCATAGGCGTTGGTTTCAACATATGTCGTAGAATACTGGTTGTATGTTATCTTACCTTCAGGCATGAGGTATCGCGCAACTTCCTGACCGTTTACGTAAATCACGCATCCGTCGTCAACATAATAGTTGAGTTGCACCACCTGTTTGTCTGTCGGTGTTTTGCTGAGTACAAACTCTCGGCGGAAATAGCTTGTAGGGCGTTTGTTGCTCGAGTTGGTTCCATAGTCGAGGGTGGTCTTTATGTCGGTCGAGCCCGATACACCCTTTATCGAGCCATATCCAAACGGTGCAGTACCCGAAGTCCAGCTCGTGTCATCATAGTCGGCTGCCTGCCAGTTGGTGTTGTCGAGCGAACCCTTGTCGTAGTAGCTCCATTCAGCGCTGGTGTTGAACAATGTGGTGAGGTTTGATATACCACCAGTGCCCTTCCATCCTTTGAACTTATACCCGGCAGGTGCTGCCGTTGTAAGTGTCACCGGGCCGAACAGTGTTCCGTCGAATCGTCCGGTTGGTATCTTCACGCCATTCACCATTATGTCGGCTTGTGGCAGGTCGCTGCTTATGGTCACGTTGTAGCTCTTGTTGAGGCTGAAATAGCTGCGCAGGGTGTTTATACGTGTGTTGCGGCGCCCGTTGTCGGTGATGGCAGTCATGAGCGAGTTGCCCGACACACTGGTGTTCGAGCCGCTCTGGCCTATAATCCTCCACGGACTCTTGCCGTCCATCGCAAGTGCAGGTTCCATGTAGTCGGCCATACGGGTTATTATCTCCCTCGACCGCTCTGCATCGAAGATGCTTCCGGCCACGATGCAGTAGGTATCGATAAACTGGCGCTTGAATCCTTCATGCTTCAGCATGTTCACAAACAGCTGGATGAGCGAGTTGGTGCTGCCTCCCCAGCCCCAGTTGTTAATCTTCATACTGTTGAGCATGTTGTCGGTTGCAAATCCCTGGTCGAGGTCCATAAACACGAGGTGGAAACGCCCGTCATCGCGCGAGCGGAATCCCTTCACGTTATTGCTGTTTGTAATCCAGTCGTTGCATCCCACATAACACTCTGCGGCCATGTAGTTGCAGAACTCGTCAACATCGACCAAGTCGCATATCTGCTGCCATATATCAGCATTGGTCGGCTGGTTGGCCAGCTGGGTTGTCAGGTTCAGCCATTGCTGATAGGCAGCATTGTCACCGGCCATTTGCTTGAATCCGCCGCTGAACTCAAACTGGTCAATGTTGTCCTTGTCGATGCCATAGTTGCTGTAAGCGAAGTTCTTGTTGTTAGTCTCTCTCAGGTTGAACATAAACTGATACTGACCGTTGATGAAGATATGCGCCGGTTGCCATGCCTGGCAGTCGATGTAGAATCCGCTCGAACGAAGGATCTCATGAATGGCGGCATCGTATATGCGGCAGTTACAGTCGTTTCCGCCGTTGCGCACAATGATAGCCTTGTTCTTGATATATGGTTTCGACTCAAATATAGGATAGTCAAGATAGTTCATACCCTC
>CAMHPM010000001.1 GCA_946187025.1 uncultured Prevotellaceae bacterium | reverse complement strand
ATTGTTGTCGGTGTTGAGTACAAACTCATAACCATGCTGCTTGGCAACTGCAGCGATGGCCGCTTTCAGTCGTTCATGCACTGGTTGCATCAGTTCGTCCTCGGCTTTCGACAGCAGGCGCTTGGCCTCATCCTTGAAACTGATACTCTGCTCCATGAGTTGCTGCAGGGCTTTCTGACGTTTCAGCAATATGTTTTCGGGAAACGACTTCATACCGTCGATATACTCTCCGTATTGTTTGCTGAACTCACTCTCTGAGTATTGCAGCTCTTTGTCGTAGGAGGCCTTCAGCTCTTCAAGTTTCTTTTGTGCCTCGGCGTATGCCGGCATCGACTTGAGTGCCTCGTCGTAGCTCAGGTATCCAAAGCGTGGTGCCGGGATGTCGGCCTCCTGAGCATAACATGTGAATGCGCACAAGGCAAGTAAGATGGTGACGAATACTTTCTTGTTCATAGGATATTGGGTTGATGATTAATGTATGTTTAATGTCGTATCAGAAGAACTTCACTTCCTCGCCAGTGATGTCACTCAGCAGTTTGTTGGCAAGGCTGCTGGTGCCGAGGCGCAGCATCTGGTTGTTGAGCCACTTCTCGCCCAGCACTTCCTTCACGATGGTGTAGTAGGTCAGTGCATCCTTCACGGTCTTCATACCTCCTGCAGGCTTGAAACCAATCTGTATGCCTGTCTCGTCGTAGTATTCCTTGATGGCCTGACACATCACATAGGCTGCTTCGGGCGTTGCTGCCGGTTCGAGTTTGCCGGTCGAGGTCTTGATGTAATCGGCGCCGGCATACATGGCAAGGAGCGATGCCTTCTTGATGTTGGATGCAGTCTTCAGGCATCCCGTCTCGAGAATCACCTTCAGCTTGCGGTCGCCACATACTGCCTTCAGCTCTGCAATCTCGTCGGCCACGGTCTCGTAGTCACCTGCAAGGAACTTACCCACCGACTGCACGATGTCGATTTCGGTTGCTCCGTCGTGGATGGCCATAGCTGTCTCGGCTATCTTTACTTCGATAAACGACTGCGACGACGGGAAGCAGGCACTGACACATGCAATCTCAACGTCTTCGTTCTCGAGGGTGTCGTGGCAAATCTGTGCGAAGCAAGGATATACACACACGGTTGCCACGTGTCCCAGTTCGGGATACACGTCGTCAAACTTATTCACTTTCTCAACGAAACGCATCACGCTGTCTTCGCTGTCGTCGGTCTTCAAGGTTGTGAGTTCCACGCTGTTGAGCAGGAACTTCTTCACGTCCACGGTGTTGTTTTCCTCCAGGTGACTGGCTATCAGCGCTGCCACTTCACGTTTCACCTGTTCGTCGTCAAGCTCCAGGTTGTACTTCCCGAATGCCTGTTGCACTTTGCTTTCTGTAAACTCGCTCATGTTGTATAATTAATGAATAATGAATAATTAATAATGAATAGCGGGTGGCTGAGTGCTCGGAGAACTCGGAACTCTCTCCGGCGCGTGCCTCCTACTCTTTGTTTTTGGTATCAATACATATCGTTACGGGTCCGTCGTTGACGAGGCTCACCTTCATGTCGGCGCCGAATTCTCCTGTCTGCACCGTCCGGCCGAGGTCGGCCGAGAGCTGGCGGCAGAAACGGTTGTAGAGCGGTATGGTGATTTCGTGGCTGCCTGCACGCAGGTAGCTTGGACGGTTGCCTTTCTTGTAGGAAGCCCACAGGGTGAACTGACTCACCACCAGTATGTTGCCTCCGCTGTCGAGGATGGAGCGGTTCATCACACCTGCCTCGTCGTCGAAGATGCGCAGGTTTACTATCTTCTTGCTCAGCCACGCAATGTCGTCATCTGTGTCGGCATTCTCACAGCCGAGCAACACAAGCAGTCCTGCTCCTATCTGCGACTTCACGGCTCCGTCGATAGCGACCGATGCCTCGCTCACACGTTGTAATACAGCTCTCATATCTCTCTTGGTTTGCTACTATTTCTTTGCCCTTTGTTTCTTTGGTAGCCTCTATGCTTCTTTCGTTTGCTCCCCTATGCTTCTTGGTTCTCTTGGTTTAGTGCGGCATGTATCGTTGCTGCTTTGGCTTTTCCCACCACGGCCTCCAGTTGCTCGAGGCTTGCTTCGCGTATGCGTTTCACGCTCTTGAAGTGTTTCAGCAGTGCTTTCTTCGTTACATCGCCCACACCTCGGATGCTGTCGAGTTCCGATGCAACCTGATGCTTGGAGCGGCGGTCGCGGTGGAACTGTATGGCATATCGGTGTACTTCGTCCTGTATTCGTGTGAGGAATTGGAAGAGTGCGCTCTTGATGTCAACCCCGACGGTCATGATTTCGCCGTCAACGTAGGTGAGGAGTTCCGATGTGCGGTGGTGGCCGTCCTTGGCAAGTCCTGCAACGGGGATGCTGAGTCCCAGTTGGTCGTGCACCACATGGCGTATCACCTCCATCTGTCCCTTGCCGCCATCGGCTATTACGAGGCTTGGCATCTCGCCCCCTTCGTCCATCAGGCGGCGGTAGCGGCGGTAAACCACTTCGGCCATCGATGCGTAGTCGTCGGGACCCACTACGGTCTTTATGTTATATTTGCGGTAGTCGGCCTTCGATGGCTTGGCTTTCTTGAAGACCACACAGCCGGCCACGGCGTCGCTGCCTTGTATGTTTGAGTTGTCGAAACACTCGATATGCAGCGGCAGGTGCTGGAGTTTCAGCTTTTGCTGCAACTCGCGCAGCAGGTTGGTGGTGCGTTGTTCGGGGTTCAGCTTCTCGGCTTGCTTTGCTTTGTCGAACTTATATTGCCGCACATTGGCCAGCGAGAGGTCGAGCAGGTGACGTTTGTCGCCTCGTTGCGGCACGGTGATTGTGATGCCTTCCAGCTCCACCTCGATTGGGAAGGGCACGATGATTTCGCGCGATTGGCTCTTGTATCTCTCCCTCATCTCCACGATGCCCAGTGCCAGCATGTCGGCCGGCTCTTCGTCCATGCGCTTTGCATATTCGAAGGTGAAGGCTTGGTTGATACATCCGTGGGTCACGTGCAGGTAGTTGATGAATGCCGAATGTTCGTCGTCGGCTATGGAGAACACGTCGATGTCGTGGTCGTATCCGGCTATCACCTCGCTCTTTTCGCAGAATTCGAGTGCCAGGTCGTACTTGCGTTTCAGTTCCTGTGCTTCCTCAAATCGCATCTCGGCGGCCAGTTGCTGCATTTGTTGCATGAGTTTGGCACATACTCCGCGCGTGTTTCCTTTCAGTATCTCGCGCACTTCGGCCACACTCTCCATGTAGTCGTCGCGGCTTTGCAGGCCTACGCATGGCGCCTTGCAGTTTTTTATGTGGTATTCCAGGCACGTCTTGTATTTACCTGCCTCGATTCCCTCGGTCGTGACCGCCTGCCTGCATCGCCTGAGCGGATAGATGCGGTTGATGAGTTCGAGCATGTTGTTGAGTGTGCCGGCGTGGCTGAAGGGTCCGTAGTATGTTCCTGCACCGGGTATTATCTTGCGGGTCTTGAACACTCGCGGGAAGTGTTCGTTGGTGACACACACCGACGGGTAGGTCTTGTCGTCCTTCAGCAGTATGTTGTAGCGTGGCTTGTAGCGTTTTATGAGGTTGTTTTCGAGCAGGAGCGCATCTTCGTCGCTGGGTACCACCACGTAGTTTATGTCGCATATCTTGCTCACCAGTATCTGCGTCTTCCTCGATGTCTGTGTCTTGAGGAAGTAGGAGCTCACGCGTCGTTTCAGGTTCTTTGCCTTACCTACATAGATTATGGTGCCGCTCTGGTCGAAGTACTGGTAGCATCCAGGACTTTCGGGCAGGGCAGAAACAATGGTCTTGAGGTGTGTGAGGCGGTCGGCAGGCATGATTGTTTGTTGAGCTCAGGGCAGCCGAACTGCCCTGCACTGACGTTGGGATTATACTGATATCAATGTGGTTACCTCGATTCCGTCGCCAAGGAACTCGCGTCCTTTGAGGCCTTCGTCGCGTATTTCGATGATGAAGTTCATGTAGCACTTCTTTGGGTTGAACTTCCTTACGAGGTCCCATGCGGCCTTGATGGTGCCGCCGGTTGCGAGCAGGTCGTCGTGGATGAGCACCACATCGTCCTGGCTGATGGCGTCTTCGTGCATCTCGATGGTGTCGGTGCCGTATTCTTTGCTATACGACTGGCTCACCACGGCTGCAGGCAGTTTGCCCGGTTTGCGGCACAGCGCCATGCCTGCTCCGAGCTTGCGGGCAAGGATGGCACCCATCACAAAGCCGCGGCTCTCGATGCCCACCACCTTTGTGATGCCTTTGTCCTTATAGAGTTCATACATCTCCTCTTCCATGATTTCAAGACATTTGGCGTCCTTGAAGAGGGTTGTCACGTCGCGGAAGAGTATTCCCTTCTGCGGAAAATCGGGTATGGAGCGCAGGTGCTCCATGAGATAGGGGTTGTTCATTTAATAATGAATAATTAATAATGAATAATGAATAGCGGATGCTTATATTATTCCCCCTCTGGGTGGGATAATAAATGGTTCTCATCTTCCCATCAGCACGAGCATCACATTCACGTCGCTGGGCGACACGCCTGGTATGCGGCTGGCTTGCGCCAGTGTGACGGGGTTGATTGCAGCGAGTTTCTGGCGTGCTTCGATGCTTATCTGCGTCATGTTGGGGTAGTCAAAGCGGCCCTGAATCTTTATGTTTTCGAGGCGCAGCATCTTGTCGGCCACTTGGTTCTCGCGCTCTATGTATCCTTTGTATTTTATGCGTATCTCGGCGGCTTCGAGGGTTTCATCCCTGCGGTCGTCGATTTTGTCCACTTCGGCGGCCAGTGCCTTGATGTGTGGGGTGAGGTTTTCGATGGTCACACCAGGACGTCCGAGCAGGTCAACGAGCCGGCATCCGCGTTCGAGCGGGGTGGTTCCTATCTGGCTGAGTGCGTCGTTGATGAGTGCCGGCTTGATTGAAAAGTTTTGGGCAAACGTGATGAAATGCTCGATTTCATCGGCCTTTTTCCGCATTTTTTCGTAGCGTTGGGTCGATGCGAGGCCCAGTTCGTGGCTGTGGGCGGTGAGGCGCATGTCGGCATCGTCTTGTCGGAGCAGGATGCGATACTCGGCGCGCGAGGTGAACATGCGGTACGGCTCGTCAACTCCTTTGGTCACGAGGTCGTCGATCAGCACACCGATGTATGCCTCGTTCCTGCCCAGGGTGAACGGCTGGCCGCCGCTGCAGTTGATGGCTGCATTGATGCCGGCAATGATGCCCTGTCCCGCTGCTTCCTCATAGCCGGTGGTGCCGTTCACCTGTCCGGCGAGGAAGAGGTTTTTCACCATTTTCGACTCCAGTGTATGAGTCAGTTGTGTGGGGTCGAAGAAGTCGTATTCGATTGCATAGCCCGGCCGATAGACCTCCACGTTGCGCAGTGCCGGAATCTGTCGCAGGGCGTTGATTTGTATGTCGATAGGCAGCGACGACGAGAATCCGTTGAGGTACATCTCGTTGGTCGTCTCGCCTTCGGGTTCGAGAAAGAGCTGGTGCTCGTCTTTGTCGGGGAATGTGTGGAGTTTTGTCTCGATGCTCGGACAGTATCGTGGGCCTATGCTCTGTATCTGTCCGTTGTAGAGGGGCGAGTCTTTGAGGCCCGAGCGCAGGATGTCGTGCACTGCGCTGTTGGTCTTGAACATCCAGCATGGCAGTTGTTCCAGCGTGTGTTCCACATCCATGAACGAGAAGTGATGCCAACCTACGTCGCCGTCCTGCCGTTCGGCCTGACTGAAATCGACGCTACGGCGGTCTATCCTCACCGGTGTGCCGGTTTTCATGCGTCCGGCCCTTATTCCGTGGCGGGTAATCGACTCGGTGAGCCCATCGACAGCCGGTTCGCTTATGCGTCCGCCGGGTATCTGCTTGCGCCCTATGTGCATCAATCCGCCGAGGAATGTGCCTGCAGTGAGTACCACGCAACGTGCCTGAATCTCAACGCCCCAGATGGTGCGCACGCCTCTCACCTCGCCGTCTTCGACCATGAGTTCCGACACCTGGTCCTGCCAGATGTTGAGGTTGGGCGTGTTCTCCAGTATCTCGCGCCATGCCCAGATGTATTTTCCGCGGTCGCACTGTGCGCGAGGGCTCCACACCGCCGGTCCTTTCGACAGGTTGAGCATACGGAACTGGAGGCTGCAGCGGTCGGTCACGATGCCCATCATGCCGCCCAGTGCATCCACTTCGCGCACAATCTGTCCCTTGGCAATGCCTCCGACGGCCGGATTGCACGACATCTGGGCAATCTTGTTCATGTCCATCGTCACCAGACATGTACGTGCTCCCATGCGTGCAGCAGCCGATGCGGCCTCACAGCCGGCATGACCCGCGCCAATCACTACTATGTCGTATTTGAATGTCATCGCTTATCCTTTTGTATCGAATCTGTGTCCTGATAGGGCATTATTCCGTGCAAAGATACTAAATAATTGCTAAACAAACATCATAAATGGCCGAAAATCCGACGGGAGTTGCCTATAAACGACGTCCGACACATGCCGACAGCCGTGTCCGATGTGCAACGTGCGTGTGTGCGCATGTGTAATAAATAATGTGGATGGTTGCAGTGTGAATGCTGGGAAAAGGCTGGAAAACTTGTGTGGCTACGCATCTGTTTTGATTCGAGTTTATAGAAAAAAACATGTGCGACTACTGAAGAAAACATGTGCGACTACTGAAGAAAACATGTGCGAGTGTAGGGAAAAACATGTGCGAGTACTGAAGAATTCTTTAATTTGTGGTGCAAAATAAATAATTTGAACGACAAATTTAATAATTTCTGGTCACAAATTTAATAATTTGCACCACAAATTAAAGAATTCTTCAGCACTCGCGGTAAAATTACTCAGCACCCTCGATGAAATTCCTCAGCACTCGCGGTGAAATTCCTCAGCACTCGTGGCGAAAAGGTAAAGCCTGTGCAGCAGACGTCAGTCGGTCTTGCGATGCCGCAGGTAACCTATGCACTCGTTGAGTATCTCGGCTCGCATCAGGCGCAGGATGCCCAGATAGATGACAGCCGCCAGCAGAATGCGACAAGCAAGAAGCAGTATCTGGTTGTCGAGACATGCCGTGGCATAGTGTGTTATCAGCATCGCCACTGCTGCCACTGCTGCAAACGGCAAGACGGCACGCATGGCGCTGAGTGCGCTGAGGCGTATGTCGGTCCACACAAAAGTGTGCCATACGGCTATCCATACCACGTTGATGGCGATGCAGCAGAGTATCATGAGCCAGATGCCAGAGAGGCCGAAGAGCGACAGCTGGAAGTGTCGTACGACATAGATGCTCAGCAGGATGAGCAGGCTCTGTGCAATGGTGTTCCACATGTATGTGGCCGACTTTCCGCGACTGATGACGAAGTTGGAATAGAGCGTAGCAAGCGGGATGAATGCTCCGCCGATACACAGCATCTGCAGGAACGGAGCGGCCGGCATCCACCGCTCGGGCAGTATACTTATCACCTGGTGCGACACGAGGCTGAGGCCGAACAGTGCCGGGAAGGCAACGAACGAAGTGAACTGCAACATCTTGAGCAGCACCCTGCGCTGGCGTTCGAGGTCGGAACCAACCTGCACAAACATGGGTTGTGCCACGCTTTGGACCATGCCGCTGATGGTCTGGCTGCCCATCAGGTTCCACTTGTTGGCTTGCGAATAATAGCCTATATCCTGCTTCGGATAGAAGTGTCCGAGTATGCTCTCGAATGCAAATTTGTTGATATTGAGGAATATGTTTGTGATGAGCAGCTTGCAGCTGAATGCAAACATCTGACGTATGGGTTGGAAACTGATGTGGAACGACGGGCGCCATCGGGCAAAATACCAACTCATGACCGATATCACGCTCACAAACACGATGCTCTGGGTGGCAATGCTCCAGAATGCCATGCCGCTCATGGCCATCGCTACACCTGTCAATCCCGACGAAATCATGGCCACGAAACTGCATATAGCCTGCTCGCGCACCCTCATCTGCTTAAACAGGATGGCCCGTGGGGTGATGGAGAAACTGGCGAAAAAGAAGCCGAGGAATGCATAACGCGACAGCCACACAAGGCGCGGGTCGTGGTTGTAGGCGGCAATGAGTGGTGCACATATCCACAGAATGACGTATATTGCAGCACTTACAAGCACATTGAACCAGAAGACGGAGTTGTAGTCGCGGTGGGTGGCATGGGGCTTGTTGGTGAGTGCCTGCACAAAACCGCTGTCCTGCAGCGAGGCGGCAATGGCCGAGTAGATTGACAGCACGGCTATCATGCCATAATCGGCCGGATGAAGGAAGAATGTGAGCACAACCCCGAACACGACGTTCAGCACCTGTGTCACGGCGCTGTTCATCATGCCCCACACCAAACCACGGGCGGTGCGCTGCTTGAGCGACGGCTGGGTGCCGCCTTCTGTCTTATCTCCTTTCATCTTTCAACTATACGTTTGTTGCCTTTACGGCATTGTGTTCAGGTCTTTACAACCATTGTCCGTTGCCTTTACGGCATCGGGCTCAGGTCTTTGTAACATCTTTTTCAGACGGTTATCCACCGGTTACAGTCAATCCTGGCTATCGGTTGCTCACGCTTATTGCCATGCCGTTATACGAGATGCGATACCTGTAGAGTCCGCGCTGCTGCTCTGAGCTGTTGTTTGTAGTGATTATCCACCCATAGTTGTTGAGATCGTATGAGTTGCCGCAATGATTACACAGGGCCGTACCATTGTCTTTCACGGTGAGGCGATAGCGTTGCTGGTCACATCGCGGACATGCAAGGTCGTAGGCCACATATTCGAAGGCACCCGGTATGTTGGGTGTGGAGCTGGTACCAACGATGAGACCTCCGAGGCCGTATTCAAATTCGCGCGCACCAATCTGCGACAACGGGTAGTCGGTACCGCCAAGGGTGTTGGCGATATGAATCTTGCCGTTGATGCCACGTATCGTCACAAACTGTCCGGGATTACCCATCGCGTTGTAAAGCTCGGTGCTGCTTGCCACTTCGAAATAGAACCTCACGGGGTATTTGGTCGAGAAACTGCTGGTCGCCTCGTCGGAACAAGCGGTGAACAGCAAAGATAGTAGGATGAACAATGCAGGTCTTTTCATGAAAATTGTAGTAGTTTAATGTTGGATTTATACCTCACTTTTTTATGAAAACGAAAGCGTCGGACTTTTTATTATATCATCTATCAAAACAAGTTCTTCATCGGTGAAATCGAGGTTTTGAAGTGTGTTGATGTTGCTCAAGAGCTGAGCCACCGACGACGTACCGATGATGACCGACGTCACACGCCGGTCGGCAAGCACCCATGCAAGTGCCATCTGTGCGAGTGTCTGATGTCGGTTTTTAGCCATTTCATCGAGCTTTTTCGCTGTTTCGATGCGCTCTTCGGTCACTTGCGACACCTTTAGGAATCCGCTCTCCTTGGCTGCACGGCTGTCGGCCGGTATGCCGTTCGAGTATTTTCCGGTGAGCAAACCTTGGGCCAGGGGTGAAAAACATATTATGCCTGACCCGTTGTCGGCAGCCACATCGAAGTTTTCGCGGCGTGACTTGAGGTCGAACATCGAACAACGATACTGTGACAAAAGGCACGGCACATGTGCTTCGCGCAGTATGTTATAGGCTTCTTGCTGCTTATCGGCTGGATATTTCGATATGCCGGCATACAGGGCCTTACCCTGGCGCACGATGTCGATGAGGGCCTGCATGGTCTCCTCCACAGGTGTTGAGGGGTCGTACCGATGCGAATAAAACACATCGAAATAGTCCAAACCAGTGCGCCGCAGGCTTTGGTCGCACGAAGCCATGAGATTCTTACGCGACGACCCGGTGCCATATACGCCCGGCCACATGTCGTGCCCAGCCTTCGATGCTATGAACATCTCGTCGCGATGGCTGCCGAGGTCTTCACGCATGATTCTTCCGAAGTTAGTCTCGGCACTTCCTGGCGGCGGACCGTAGTTGTTTGCAAGGTCGAAATGGCAGATGCCGCTGTCGAAGGCGGTGACCACCATGTCGCGGGCGACATCATAGTTGTCGATGCCTCCGAAGTTGTGCCACAAGCCGAGACTCAGCACCGGCAGCTGCACTCCGCTATTGCCTGAGCGTCTGTATTGCATTGTCAACACGGCTGAAGTTAAACTCACTGAGGGTCTTTTCCATCAGTTCCACTATGCGGTCGTTGCACAGGTTGCCTATGCTGCCTTCGTGGGTGTGATGTATGTTGCGGTCGGGGGTGAAACGGCCGGCTTCGATGTCGAGCCCTACCTTCTTGTAAGCATCGCGGAACGGCATACCCGAAGCGGCAAGGCGGTTTACTTCCTCAACACTGAACATGTTATCATATATGTGGTTGTCGAGTATATGCTCGTTCACTTTCATCTTCTCGATGATATATGCCGCCATGCGCAGACAGTCTTTCAGCTCGTCGAATGCAGGCAGGAACACTTCCTTAATGATTTGCAAGTCGCGGAAATAGCCCGACGGCAGATTGTTCATTATCATCATGACCGTCTGTGGGAGTGCCTGGATTTTGTTGCACTTTGCACGTGTGAGTTCAAATACATCGGGATTTTTCTTGTGTGGCATGATGCTCGAACCGGTCGTACAGTTGTCGGGAAGTCGCACGAATGCAAAGTTCTGGCTGTTGAACATACATGCATCGAACGCCAGCTTGGCCAGTGTACCGGCCACGGTAGCCATGGCAAAAGCCACGTTGCGCTCCACCTTGCCACGCCCCATCTGGGCATAAACCACGTTGTAGTCCATCGAGTCGAATCCCAACAGGTCAGTAGTCATCTGCCGGTTGAGCGGGAACGAACTGCCATATCCTGCGGCCGAGCCCAGCGGGTTGCGGTTGGTGATGCGCCATGCAGCCAGCAGGTATTGCATGTCATCGGCCAGGCTTTCAGCATACGCCCCAAACCACAATCCAAACGATGACGGCATGGCAACCTGCAGGTGGGTATATCCCGGCATGAGGATGTCTTTACACTCGTCGCTCTTGGCAATGAGATGCCTGAAAAGCACGTCGGTAAGTTGTACTATCTGGTGCAACTGGTCGCGTGTGTAGAGCTTCAGGTCAACCAATACCTGGTCGTTCCGTGAACGTCCTGAGTGGATTTTCTTGCCTACATCGCCCAGACGCCGTGTGAGCATCAGCTCCACTTGCGAGTGCACGTCCTCAACTCCGTCTTCTATCTTAAACTCTCCACTCACCGCTGTGGCATATATCTGCTTCAGTTCGGCGAGCAGGATGTCGAGTTCGTCTTTGGTAAGAAGTCCGATGCTCTGCAACATCGTGATGTGAGCCATCGAGCCAAGCACGTCGTAAGGGGCGAGATAGAGGTCCATTTCGCGGTCGTGTCCTACGGTGAAACGCTCGATTTCATCGGTCATTTCTACGTTTTTTGTCCAAAGCTTGTTCATTCTTGGTCTAATGAATAATTAATAATGAATCCTCTCTGTCCTTCGGACATCTCCCCCCTTTATGTGAGGAGAATCATTTGGATGGTCTCCCTCCCCCTCTCCCCTGGGGGAGTGCGAGGGGGAGAAGAACCGATTTGTCCCCCATCAATCCCCCGCAGGGGGATGACGGGTGAGGGCTGGAGAGAGGGTCTCCTTTTCTTAATATGGCAGGCTTGCCAGCATGTCGGCCAGTTTCTCCACTCCGTCTTTCAGCGGTTTCTCTACCATCATACGCATGAATGGGTTTACGTCGGCATCCACCGTGAGTCGCATCTTGCTCGATGTGTCGGTGAGCGGCAGTAGTTGAATCCACAGGTAGAAGTGTATTGGCGAGTTGACCGATTCGAACTTGATGCACTTTTCGGGTTCACGCTCAATGATGCGTATTGCTACGTTGCCAATCGGCGGCACATTCATACTCACCGAGTCGGCATCAAACTGCATCGAGTCGAGCCGCTCGCGTATCTCGTCAATCTTGTGTCCGTCGGGCATCTGCTGGCTAAGCTGCTGCTGGAAGTCAGGGTCGTCGAGTCGTTCGCGCACTTTGCTCACGTTCGTGAGGTCCGACAGCCGTGCATACACCACATCTTGCGGTGCCATCACTGTCTTTACGTTGCTTTCAGTCTTCATTGTTTCTTGTCTTATCTTATCTTTTGATTATTCGTAGAATGTTATCCAGTTGGTGCAATACTGCGACTTGAAGTCGGTGGGGTGAATCTCGTGTACGGTGCCGTCAGCGGTGCGATACCACGAGTGGTTCCATCCGGCACCCATGTCCATATACAGTGCTTCCATCACCCGGGCTTTCAGCAGCAGGGGCACGAAGTCGGAGAAGTGCATGGGCTCTGTGTTTTCAACGATGCGCAGTGTGTCGTCTATGAGAGCCAGCACACGATACATCTCCACGCGGTTGAACTTCTGGTTTTCGGTGCGTGTGTTGGATTGGTAGCGTCCTTCGTGAATGATGTATTCCTGGCAGAACCCCATACCACCCGCCTCGGCTGCACGGCGTAGTGCTGCCTCGGCCGACGCTGTGTCGGGCAGAAACTCATACTGTCCGTCGTACCACACGAATCCGCCCGTGTTGCCCACTCGCTCGGGGGTCTCAATGCATGTGGCGCCTTCATACCATTGTCCGCCGCTCACGTGGTTGCCGTCGATGTTTGAGTGGCTGAATGTGTCGAGCAGGGCATGAGTGAAAGCTGCTTCGGCACAGAACACCACGTTCCGTTCCGACGTGTCGGGCATGGTGCCGCACCGCAAGTCGATACTGCTGAACTGCGGTGTGTAGATACGCACCCCGGGCAGTGTGTCGATGATTACCAACTGACTTATATTCCCATTTTCTCCGCTACCCGTGCCATTGCATGCTATCATCGATGCCGATACACAAATAATGGCAAGTGCAATAGATGCTGTCTTATTCAAACTCTTAATGGCTGTCATGGTTATCGGGTTTTCTATTTCGTCGTATATCTTGAGGCTAGTCACGTTCATATCGCCTTCTGTCGAAAGGAGCCTCAAAATGAGGTTCTGATATATCACCGTCGTGCCGCTTGCTTCGGGTGTCACCTCTCGCAGGGTCTTGCAATCATGACCCAGATAGTATGTCTCGCCGAAACGCCCCTTTAACTTCCTTTTAACTTCCCTTTAACTTCCCTTTAACTTCCCTTCTACTCCCTTTTAATTTCCCTTCCACTCAGCCGGATTGCTGCGCCACTCGTTGAGAGTCGGTATCTGGTCGGCCGAGATATAGCCAGTCTGCAATGCCACCTGTAGCACAGCTTCGTAGTTGGTCAGGGTGACGAGTCTCACTCCTGCATCCTTGAATGCCTGTTCTGCCACCGGGAATCCGTAGGTGTAGCTGGCCACCATGCCCACCACCTCAAGTCCTGCCTGTCGCAGTGCCTCTACGGCTTTCAGGCTGCTGCCGCCAGTGGATATGAGGTCTTCTACGACCACTACTTTCGAGCCTTCGGGCAGGGTGCCTTCGATGAGGTTGCCCATTCCGTGGTCCTTGGGTTTGGAGCGCACATAGGCGAAGGGCATACCCAGCTGGTCGGCCACCAGTGCTCCTTGTGCTATGGCTCCGGTTGCCACGCCTGCCACTGCTGTTGCCTCGGGAAATTCTTCCATGACGAGGCGAGTGAGTTCTGTCTTGACGAAACTGCGCAGGGCGGGGTAGGACAGAGTCTTGCGGTTGTCGCAGTAAAACGGAGATTTCCATCCCGATGCCCATGTGAAGGGGTTAGCGGGTTGAAGCTTGATGGCTTTAACCTCGAGCAGCTTAGCTGCAAAAAGAGTCTGAAGAGTTGACATACGTATTTCTTTTGTTTTTGTTCTTGAATTGCAGGTAAAGGCTCTTATGCCTGAACCATGTGGCAAAGTTACAGATTTTTATTGTATTACGGCCACATTTTATATACTTTTTTGAGTAAAGGCCGTTAAATAAAGCCCACATCCATGCAAAACCGGCCGATGAAACTAACATTGCGATACACATTATATAATGTATATTATAGCTGATTTGTCAACATGTGTTTTCGTGGCGTTCTGCGAGTGCGCGGTCGCAGAGCCGAGAGTGCGCAGTCATCAAGAAAATGCCAATGCGATGCCACCGTACAGGGGCACGAGGGGGGGGAAGCTTTGGCAAGAAGCTGATGGGGACGGAGCATGATGCCGACGGGAAGTCTTGCGCTGCGTGCCCGGTGGTCGGCATACAAGTTTTCGGCGTTATTCTGCAAAAGGAGGGGTGTAAGTCAGTAAAAAACGAAGGGGAAGTGCGTTTTTTCTGTTTTGAAAAACATGTTTTTCGTTATAAATAGTTACCTTTGCGTCACAGAATGTGACGTTTATGGCAGCAATGGCGATGATTGCTGCATGTGTCGGTGTATGCTCGGCGCGCATCCCCCGGTGGGGTGTGACGGTGGAGGTGAGGCCGGCGCCATGTGCTCATTATAAAATAATCACACAAAAAAAATAGCAACATTATGAAACAGAACATCAAGAAACAACAGTATGCCAAGCCATCGGTGATGGCAACCATGATTGTCCACCAGAGTGTGCTCATGACGAGCGAAGAACCGACACGCGGCGTCCGTTCCTCGATGTCGGGATATGACAAGGACGAGGAAGGGGGCTTTTCACGTAGATAAAAAAGGAGGAAACCATGAAAAAACTAAATTTACAGATAGGCATCATGATAGTGTTTTGCCTTTTGCCATTGGGCTGTATACAGACTTCTTGTTCGGCTGACGATGACGAACCGGAGGGGGTGGAACAACAGGGCGACGGTAGAAAGCTGTTGCAGATGACAGTGTCCGACGTGCCCCTCACCAGGGCAACGCTTACGGACAACATAAGTACACTGGGAGCCAGCTGGAACGCAGGCGATGCGGCAACATACTTCAACGTGAGTTCGTTCGGCTCTGGTGTGATGGACTACGGCACTCTATATGCCTCTTCGTCGGCCGCCACGTCGGCATTTACCGGCACGGTGAGATGCTCGGTGAACGACAACATAGCGCTGCTCTACCCTGCTACTGCCCCCATCATGTCGGGCGAGAACAGGGGGAAATTCACCATCAGCCTGAGCGGGCAGAAAGGCACACTGGGCGATGTGGCCCAACGCTATCACTATGTATATGGCGTGGGAAAGGTGACATCGGTGACAGAGACTACGGCCAATGCCTCCATATCGTCGATGCAGTCGCTTTTGGCGTTAGCCAAGTTTGAGTTCAACGATGGCACCAACCCCATTGCTGTGAAGTCGCTCAGCATTCGGTATTATGAAGATGATGCAATCTATGGCCCATCACTACTTGATTATCCGCTAACAGGCACACTGACCCCATCTGTCGGCGATGTTGCAGTGGTGCCCGCAGCCCAAAAAGACTGGGACGGGCCACTTGTCATCACCCTCGACGCTGAAACCACCGACGGTGTGTATGTGGCGCTTTTCCCTGTTTCAGGATATAACATCTTTTTCTCCGTGGAAAACAGCGAAGGCACCTACACCGGCACTGCCTCTGCCACTCTGAAGGCTGGCAAGTTCTACCCTGCCAACCTTAAACTGACAAAGCAAGAATAAACGAAAAAATCAAAACATCATGAAAACAAAGCTAATGACCCGCATAATGGCCACAGCGCTCATGTTGGTAGGTGCATTGACGAACATGCATGCCCAGGAGTACATCACCGAGGTGATGACTATCGGTGCAGAAAAAGGCAAGGGAGGCACTGTGCGAACCGAGTATATCAACAAGGGTTGGACAGTACTGGGTAACGACCTTAACAAGGGTGCCGGCGGCTGGGACATCTATATCATTTATAAGACCAGCAGCACTGCCAATCCCGAGACAGGCTACATCACCGACATCTGCACATCGGACAAGGCGGTGAACTCCTTCACCTTCGAGGGTCGCACCTACTACAGGGTATCAAGTAATAATGGGTTCAACGGCGACCTCAACCGTGGTGCCGGTGGTGCCGACATCTTTGTATATTACACCCGCGACCGTGGCCAACTTGCCTCATACGGTGCCGACGAGCGTGTGCTGACCGCCATGTCGGTGACCAACGCAGCCGAAGACAATGATCCGAATACGGCTGCCGTATCGTGGCGCAACTCCAAATACACCGGCATCTGCGACGTGAACAAAGAAGCCGGCGGCGACTTTATCTATATACAACAACACTTCACCACACAGACACTGAAGTGGAAGGAGGAACCCACCTTCGCCAATGACCTCACATTCAATGGCAAGAAGCAAGACCTGATAACCAAGAATCCGTGGAACAGCAACTACGGCAAACTGAAATACAGGGTGAACGGCGGGCCATGGTCTGCCTCCACACCTGTAGGCATAAATGTGGGCAACTACACCGTGGAGGCGTATCTTGTAGGTGTCTCTGCCAACGATATCGACTTTGCCAACAACAGTCAGGTCATCAGCAAAACCGTGACCATCAACCCACCTATTATCAAGGCCAATAACCTGAAAGGCGTGTTCAACCAAGGCGACAAGAAAGTGAACCTGGCATGGAACACCCCTTCAATCCCAGGCAACTATTCTGATTTCAAATGGGTGGTCTACCGCGATGGCACAAAGATTGCCGAACTGACATCAAAGGTCAATGCCTATTCCGACAGCGGATTCACCAACGAGTCAAACACGGTTTACGACGTGTACTATGTCTCGAACTTCTGGGACATGACAACACGGCGCGACGACACGCAGGCCACGGTGACAATAAACACAACACGTTCAGTACCTGTAAGGGACTTCAAGGCAGAGCAGCTTGACGACCGCATCGTCTTCACCTGGACTTCCGATGCCTATCCCGAGGGCTTCGGCCACAAGTTCCGCATCTATGTCGATGATGAAGACTCGCCAATCTACACGCTGACACCAGGCAACATGCAGAACACCATGCGATGGGAACACCGCACCACCGACCAGCACATCAACCGGCAGAATAAGGTAGACTCAGAGACGGGAGTGCCCTACACCGAGGAGCCACTCAATGCATGTACCCCACATACATACCGCATAGAAGGTGTTATCGGCAACTCGGTGCTCAACACATACACCGTTAATCCGAAGGCCATCGGCGAGGCAACCAAGTTCTACGGACTTGATGCGTCAAAGGGCATCTATGAGGGTTCGGTGAAACTGTCGTGGCATGTTGACCAGCAGGGCTCGCAATACACCAAGACATACATCGTGGAGCGGCGCCGTGCCGAGCAGGAGAACGAAGCGTGGGAAGTACTCACACGCCTGTCGAGCAACGAGGACTATATGTTCTACACCGACGAGACGGCTCTGCCAGGAGTTTACTACGACTACCGTATCACCGTCGAAGACAAATGCTCTGACGGAACCATCATCACTGGCGAGGTGACCGACATCGGATTCGCCAAGAGCACCGGCACCGTGACTGGCCGCATTGCCTATGGCTCCACCGGTACGGCCGTTCAGGGTGTCGATGTAGTGATGACAATCACTGGCAATGATACGGGCAAGACAGAGCAGTTCCACTCCATCTACTTCTCCGACATGAACGGAGCCGTGACATGGCAGTATCCTTCAGAGGACTATGCTGCCAACCTCTTCAAGAGTGGCGACTTCTCCATTCAGATGTGGCTCTATCCCGAGACATTCAGCGACAGGCTGATAGCCGACTTCGGAGGCGGCATCGGTCTCGGCATGACATCCAGCGGCCAGCTGGCCTTCTGCAACGGGACAAGCACTGATGCATTCGACAGCATCTCACTTCGTAAAGAGACCTACAACCATGTGGCACTGACCCGCAAGGGCACGACGCTGACCTGCTATGTGCTGACCCCCGGCAGCGACAATGGCTCTCCGACCGTACAGGTCTCTACACAGACGTGGGCGGCCGGCAGCACCTGGCCGCAGGCCAATGTGTCACAGTTCAAACTGGGTCACTTCAAAGGCTCTGTCGATGAGTTCCGCCTGTGGACGAAATGCCTCACCGAGGCCGACATCATCGAGAACTACGACCACCTGCTCGTAGGCGACGAGAAGCAACTGGAGACCTACTGGACCTTCGACGAGGGTCTGCGCACACAGTTCTTCGACTACTCACGCGACGGTAGCAGCTATCGCAAGCACCACGGACTGATAGGAAGCAATGCACAATCGTCAACCCTCACGCCCGATGCGCTGAAGATGAAAGCCAAAACCGATGCCGACGGCAACTACATCATCCAGGGCATACCGTTCACCGGCGAGGGTACAACCTACTGCGTAGTTCCCCTCTATGGCGTTCACGAGTTCAACTCAACCAAGACATTGGTCTTCGTGGGCAAGAACTCACTCGTACACACTGCCGACTTCGAAGATGTGTCGTCATTCCCCATGAGCGGCTATGTCTATTATGCCGGAACGAACGTACCGGCAGAGGGTATCATGCTCTATGTTGACGGTATGCCGGTATCAAAAGACGGCAAGTCGGTAATGACATCAAGCAATGGCTACTACAACATCTCAGTGCCTATAGGCCGGCACTATGTCGAAGCAAAACTGGAGAGCCACAAAATGGTGGATGGCGGACGCTTCCCTGCCGAGGGTACGTTCTACTTCGACCGCGCCATGACACACGATTTCACCGACTCCACACTCGTCAACTTCGTCGGTCGGGTGGGCGGTGGCGAGCGCAACGACACACTGGCTGTGGGCTTTGCCGAGTCGAAAAACAACATAGGCATAGCCACCATACGCCTGGGGCTGCTCAACGAGTCGTTCTCGCTCAACTGCCGCGACGACGACCACATCACCACTGCCACAACCCGGCGCACCTGGCAGAGCGACACCACCACCATACAAAGCACGGCATGGACGGGCATCGACTACGATGCGAAGTACATCTACATACGCACCGACTCGCTCTCGGGAGAGTTCTCTGCACTGCTGCCGCCGCTGAAATATATGGTGAAGAGCGTTGGTGTGGACAACAATCCCGACATCGACTTCGGGGCACAGCCAGAGATTGACCTCACCAGCCCGGGCATGTCACGCACCGACTCGCTGACCCACTGGGACGACACCAAAGGCGACAGCGTGACTGCTGCCTACAAGTACAACACCAAGAAAGTGTTCACATACTATGCACCGCCTGAAATCTCAATTACGGAGAAAGGTCACGACCCTGGTATCTTCGGTTTGCAGGAAATAGTCTATACCGACGAGCAGGGAGCAGAATATACCATTGGCGACCTGTGGACTCAGAACAACGACTCGGTGAAATACCTGGTGGGCTATCCTATCTACGACATGGGCAATAAAGTGGAATACGACATCTTCGGGTTCGAGCGCTACGTGAACCACGACGGCGAGGAAGACGTGACCGACATCGTGCCACTGACAGGACAGGAGATAACGCTCGTCAACGAGATGAGCGACGAGCAGGCAGTCATCTACCAGGTTGACGACCCGTCATCGCCCTACAAGGCCGGCGAGATTTACGAGCTGAAGACCAACAACACGCAGCTCGGTGCCGATGGCCACCTCATCTACCGATGGGGAGTGGGACTGCCTAACATCGTAGAACCATACACCCGACACTTCTCTATCAACATGAACCGCAAGGACCGCACATACGTTCCTGTCAACATGGACGCAGTGGTACTCGGCCAGCTGAGCTATGGCAGCAACTTCGTCACCAAAGGACCGGACCATGTGAACTTCGTGTTGCGCGACCCGCATGGAGCCAAGTCAACCACCAAGCTGAAGACCGGCAAGATCACTACCACCACCACTTACGACACCCGACGCGCCTACGGCAACTACAGCTTAATCCACAATGTAGTCTGGGGCTTGGACGTAGTGCAAGGTACTGGCTTGGGCTTTATGGTCATAACGGGACATGCAATAAAGAACGAATTGGACATCGGTGTCAACACCTCGTGGGAGAAGGTATGGAACTACGACAAAATAGATGTAGAGACCACCACAGAGAATGTCTCCACCAGTGGCACCTATCCATACGTGGGTGCCGATGGCGACGTCTATGTTGGCACCTCCACCAACTTCCTCATCGGCGGCTGCCGTCACCTTTTCATCAGCAAGAACCTGCAGACTGGCAATTATGAGCTGAAACTGGAAGATGCCATCGCTGTCGGCGACTCCATCGCCACCGCTTTCAAATATACCCAGTATGAGTTGCAGACGGTCATGATACCAAAGTGGAAGGACATGCGTCGCAATTTCCTCACCGAAGTGGCCTCCCAAGAAGCGGCAAAGTCATACGTCAACAACGGTGAGGAATCTGTTTACCTGACGTGGAAAGGACTCAACCTCGACGACTATACCGAGGGAACTGACTACCTATGGGCGAAACCTAAGAGTTGGGAAACGACAGCACCGCCTGCAGGAGCCGCTATAGACAGTGTGGCATGGTGCAACAATCAGATTGTGGCATGGGAGAAAGCCATCGAGGAGAACGAGAAGAACAAGCTGGAGCTGATGAACACATCCTTGCCTGAGAACATTTCCATCGACGGCGGCACAAGCTATAGCTACTCGAAGAGGACCAGCCACTCGAAAAACGACCAGGTGACGCGTACCTGGAAGATGGGATTCGTGCTCGGTGATAAGTTCGGATTTCGCTCCAGAGCCTTGGCCACGGTAGGAGATATTGTCAACATCAGCACTGAAGACGGAGGCGGATTCACCAAGGGTAACGGCACCAAGTCGGAGAACTACACCGAGTGGGAATACTCTATCAACGACGGCAACCGCGACACCGACCTCTCAATCAATATCTACAAGTCGGACAACCCGAAGTACAGTGACTTCTTCAGTGTCTTCGGCGGACAGACCTACAATCCCTACCAGCCACAAGAGGTCACTCAGTATTATAATCCAGGGACACCTCTCGGCAATTCCACACAACAGATGGAACAACCCCAATTGGGTATAGCCGTGGGCGACCAGAATTCGTCGAAGAGTGTCACCGTGACCGACATCCCTGCAGGCGGTGAGGCCAATGTCACACTCTACTGCACTAACATGGCCAACGTGAATCAGGGAGTCAACTTCAGCTACAACCTTATTATCGTGGAGCAAACCAATGATAAGGGATTGGAGATACTGATGGATGGTGTGCCTGTCAACGGACGCTCGGTGCTTCTGAATCATAAAGAGACAACGAAGAAGGTGCTGACCATACGCCAGACCGACCAGAGTGTTCTGCACTACGAAGGCATCAAGATACGCTTCTGCTCGCAGTACCAGCCTCTCAAAATCTACGACGAGGTGACGCTCAATGCTCACTTCGTACCCGCTTCATCGCCTGTCGACCTGGCTATCAGCGAGCCGGTGCTCAACCTCGAGACGCTGGGACGCAACGAGGGTGACCTGGAACTGAAAGTCACTAACTTCAACCGCCAGTTCAAGGGCATGACGAAGGTGGGTGTTGAATACCGCTACGAGGGTTCTACAACCTGGACACGGCCCGACACACTGACATTCCTCGTCAATCGCTCCGACTCCACTAAGCTGCACGACCATGTGCTCCCGGCCACTGGCGACCTGCGCCTGCGCTTCAACATGAGCGACGACAATTTCTATCCACAGGGTAACTACACCTTCCGTGCCTATACAACTACTAAGTATGGCACCGAGGATATCAACACGTACAGCAGCGAGGTGGCCGTGGTCAAGGACAATGTGCGTCCACGCAATCTCACCACTCCGTTGCCGGCCAATGGCATCCTGCGCTATGGTGATGACTTGGTGGTGGAATTCAACGAGGACATCGTACCGGGTTATATTAGCGACGATAACATCATTATCACCGCCAAACTCAACGACCAGCCTGTGGCTCACGACGTGTCAAAACTGCTCACTCCATATGGTGACGAGCAGATGACGCAGAACCCTGTCTTCCTTAACGGCGACTTCTCAGTGGATTTCTGGATGAGATGGAATGATGCGGGCAGCATCTTGCGACTTGGACCAGAGCAGTTTGCCCTGAGAGTCGATAAAGAAGGACATATCGTGGTAAGCATGGGACATGTGGATATAGCCAGCAGTGACGTGGTGCCAAAAGACGAGTGGACATACTTCGTGCTGAGTTATAATTCGGCCGGGCGGAAGTTCAGTGCCCTGGCTAATTACGGCAATACCACACTACATTTATTCACCGACCAGATAGTACCCGACACTGCAATTCAGCAGGTACAATATTCCGACGACAACCACCTCTACCTCGGCGATATGTATGGTGCCATGCACGACCTTGCCCTGTTCAGCATCTACCGCGACGTGATTGAGGCTGCCGCCACTAAGAACCAGGCGAAAGACAACTACGACTATGGCCTCGTCAACTACTGGCCAATGAAGGAAGGTCATGGCTATGTGGCTGCTGACACGCGTCATACCCACGACTTCATGGTCAACAACTCGTGGCTGTTGGACAACAAAAACTATGCTCTACGGCTTGACGATGAAGAAGGCGTGGTGGCCGACATCAGCCGCGTCAACACCGGTCAGGGCGACAGCTATGCAATTGAGATGTGGGTACTACCGGCAGGTGGTAACGCCAATAAGGAGCGTACCGTCTTCGAGACTGGCAGCAACGACAGCAACCGCCTGCAGCTCTATATCAACCAACAGAATGACTGGATATTGCGCTACGGAGACAAGGAGCAGGTGGTGGTAAGCAAGAGTGAGTTCCCCGACGTATATGGATGGAGCCATGTGGCTCTGAACGTGGTGCGCGGACAGGCTGCCAGCTTCTATTTCAAAGGACAGCGCACAGCAGTCATCGCTGAGCGCGACGTGCCGCCGTTGGTGGGCTCAAGGCTTGTTTTAGGTAAGGGCATGTTAGACTTCTCGAATATCGACGAGGTGCGCATCTGGCATGCATCACTCTCCGAGAGCCGCCTGTTGGCCAACCAATACAACTGCATCGATACCGCAGATGTATTTTCACGTGGACTGGTGGCTTATTATCCTTTTGAGAAGGCAGGCAAGGAAAATGGTGTCAGCACCATGGTCGAAACGCTTGAGAACATGGCTCCTAATTCGAAGGTTAACGGAAAGTCTCTGACGATTACTCCGTCGGGACAGACGATGCTTGTTGCTTCGACACCGCCGTTGAAGAACGCCCCGGTCGAGAGCCGCATCATTGCCAAGCCTGTAGCCTCGGAGCGTAAAATCGTCATACGTCTGGAGGAGGGTGCCGACATCAAGGCACGCGATGTAGAAGGATGCACACTCAATGTCACAGTTGACAAGATTCACGACATGCACGGTAACGAGTCGGCACCAATCAGATGGACTACCTACGTGCAGCTGAACACTCTGAAGTGGATGAAAGACTCAGTGAACATCATCAAGAAATACGGCGACGACTACACCTTCGACGTGAACATCGAGAACCGTGGCGGCAACACTGAATACTATTTCTTGTATAACCTGCCGCAGTGGCTCACTCTCGTCGGAAGCAACTATACCGATGATATCGACCCGTTGAAGACAAAGACGCTGCGCTTCAAGGTCAATCCATTAGTTGCAGTGGGCAATTATGATGTGACCATCGGCCTGCAGGGTAACAACGAGATTCTGGAACCTCTGCGCATCGTGATGAATGTGAAGGGCGATAAGCCATCATGGAGTGTCAACCCGAATGACTATGAGAACAACATGAGTATTGTCGGACAGATTTACGTCAACGGTATTCTCATGAGCAACAGCGAGAGCATCCTGGCTGCCTTCATAGGCGACGAGTGCCGTGGCATCGCCTCACCTAGCCAGATGCGTGGTGCGGCCTATGTGGCCATGAGTGTCTATGGCAATGCCCAACAGATGGTGAACGGCGTGCTGACAAATCTCGACAAGCAGCAGCCAGTCACCTTCCGTATATGGGATGCTGCGACAGGCATGACCTACACAAACGTCATCATCAATCAGCCTGCGTCATTCTCTGCGACACCTGACTCCGCTTTGATATCTCTGGCCTTCGACCCGACCAAGAGCTATGGTACCTTCGACCATCCTGTGATATTCAAGAAGAGCAATCTCGTAGAGCAGCCGCTCGACATACGCGTCGGGTGGAACTGGATATCACTGGGCGTGGAGCCAGTGCAAGCCAAGACATCTGTCGTGCTGAAAGACCTGGTGTCTTGGAACGCACAGCTGAAGGACAAGACTTCTGGCGTGGCTTACAGTCGTGGCAACTACTGGGCAGGAAACCTGAAGGAGGTACATGCCAACACGATGTACAAGCTTCAGCTCACACGCATTGATGGCAACAGCGAGTTGCCACAGCCGCTTATCGTCAACGGCGAGCAAGTGAAACGAGAAGAGACTCCTGTCACTATCGGCAAGAACTGGAACTGGATTGCCTACACACCTATGACCACCATGCCTATCGGCCAGGCATTGGCTGGTGCCAATCCGCAGGTGGGCGACCAGGTGAAGTCGCAGACAGCCTTTGCATACTACGGCCCATACGGATGGGAGGGTAACCTCGATGCGTTAGAGGCCGGCAGAGGATACCTCTATTTCAGTACAGACACTACGGAGAAACATTTTGTCTATCCAGCAGTCTCTGTATCGGCTCCTTCACGTCGAATGCTTGCTGCACGTCATCCAGCTCCTGCTTCTGCATTCTCGCCTGTTGCACCAACCGACTATCCTGACAATATGGCCCTCGTCATCATGCTCACTGATGGCGACCAGCCTGTCACCGATGCTGAGGTTGCTGCATTCATCGACGGTGAGTGCCGTGGTACTGCTTTTGCCGACGACGGACTTTACTACTTGCTCGTGGCCGGCGAGGGCAGCGGACAGCCTATCGAGATAAAAGCCAGCATCAATGGCACAGTCAGGACTGTATGCACCACGTTGACCTATGCCAGCGATGGCAGCATAGGCACACCATGGGAGCCATTTGTCATCGACATCAACATGGCCTCGGGCATCGACGGTGTCGGTGATACTATGGCCTACGGTGTGTGGTACACCCTGCAGGGCATCCGCTACGGCACCGACAGGCCTACCGTTCCAGGTGTATATATCTTTAATGGAAATAAAGTCTTGATTAAGTAAGATTGCAGAAGTGATGCTACGAGCACACAGAAGTGATGCTACGAGCACGCAGAATTGATGCTACGAGCACGCAGTTTCGAGTCGTCCCCCGTACAGAGTACGGTCGTACTTTACGCAAAGTACGGTCGTCCCCTGCACGGGGGACGACTCTCTCAAGCACAAGGGACGGCTTGAGAATGCAAGTGTTTGATTATCAAAGTCCGCTTTTGGAGACAGATAATGAGTGGAGTGTGAAGGCTAATAATCGGGGGGAGATTGTAGCACCCCACAAGTGTTCCTTACCCTTCCCTATATTGCAGAACCTCCCACTGTTGTCATATTGACTCCGACGCAGGATGGAGGAGCATCATGAAGTATGTCCGCGAATGCAAAACGAGGGGGTGCAAGATTTATTCTTCTATTTTACTTTTGGTTACTTTCTGACATCACATGCGATATGTATATACCGCTATTGACTTGCACTACGCTTTCAGAATGAAAGCAAAAAGGGGTGTATCAGATACAATATGAAAGAGATGTTTCGAACCCGGGCACGAAAAAAAACAGGTTTTTATTTGCGTGATAAATAAAAACTACCTATATTTGCATCGATATCCTTACTATGGTTTATATATCCTTACCCGAGGGGTGCGACCGCTTGCCCCTGAGTTTCTATCTCGCCACCGAGGAATACCTGGCACGAGAGAAACGTTTGCCGCATGAGGCCTTCTTCATGTGGCAGGTGGAGCCGAGTGTCATCTTTGGTCGTAACCAACTGATTGACACCGAAGTGAACACCGCTTATTGTCGCACTCACGGCATACGGATGTATCGTCGCAAGAGCGGCGGCGGATGCGTGTATGCCGACCGTGGCAATATCATGTTCTCTTACATCACGCCACAGGATAGTGTGGCACTTACCTACAACCGATACATCACCATGGTGGTGACCATGCTCAGGCAGTTGGGACTCGACGCCCACGGCACTCCGCGCAACGACATCCTGGTCGGCCAGCGCAAAGTGAGCGGCAACGCATTCTACCACCTGCCAGGATATAGCGTGGTGCATGGCACCATGCTCTACGACACCAACATGGAGCACATGCTGGGCAGCATCACCCCCGACACACAGAAACTCGAGAGCAAAGGCGTGAAGAGCGTGAGAGGACGCATCACCCTACTCAAAGACCATCTCGACCTAAGCATCGACGATTTCAAGCAACACGTACGCACCACGTTGTGCCACGACGAGCTCTGTCTCACAGCCGACGACCTCCGTCGCATACGCGAGATAGAACGCGAATACCTCGACCCTGCCTTCATCTACGGGCGCAACCCACGCTACACGGTGGTGCGCCGTCGCAGGATTGAAGGCGTGGGCACCATCGAAGCACACATGGAAGTGAGCCGCGGAGTGCTGAAAGACATCGACATGTTTGGCGACTACTTCATCATGGGCGACCTCGACAGCATACTGCACCGCATGAAAGGCACACCATTCAACCATGAAGCCCTGCTGAAGGTTGTGCCCGACACGCTGCCGCAAGTTGTGCGTAACCTCAGCAAGCTGGACTTTGTGGAACTGATAATGGGCCCCCTCCCTGCTCCCCCAGGGGGGAGAGACAGACCCTCTCCCCAGCCCTCCCCCTTTATGGGGAGGGAGTGCCATCCGGAAAAAATAGCTAGATAGTTAAATCGTAAATGAACAATAAATACAAATAGTAAATGGTCAATCTGTAAATAGTAAATAAGATTATGGAAAACAAACGTACGTGTCTATACGACAAACATGTGGCACTGGGTGCACTGATTTCGCCCTTCGGCGGATTCGACATGCCAATCCAGTATTCTGGCATCATCGACGAACATAATGCAGTCAGGCAGCATTGTGGAGTGTTCGACGTGTCGCACATGGGCGAAGTGAGCGTCAAGGGGCGCGATGCCGAACGATATGTGAACCATATCTTCACCAACGACATCACCGATGCACCCACGGGACAAATCTACTACGGCATGATGTGCTACCCCGACGGCGGAACGGTCGATGACCTGCTGGTGTATAAGATGGGGCAAGACGACTTCTTCCTCGTAATCAATGCAGCCAACATCGACAAAGACTGGGAGTGGATGCAAAGCCATGCCGAAGGATTCGACATCGACCTGCGCAACCTGTCCGACCACTACGGACAGCTGGCCATACAGGGACCCGAGTCGGAAAGCGTGATGGCCGAAGTGCTGGGCATCGACGGCAGCGACCTCACCTTCTATCACGCCAAAACCATCGAGCACGAAGGCGAGAACATCATCGTGAGCCGCACCGGATATACAGGCGAAGACGGATTCGAGATATATGCATCACACGACTTCATACGCCGCCAGTGGGACCGCCTCATCGACTCTGGCCGCTGCAAGCCATGCGGACTCGGATGCCGCGACACACTGCGCTTTGAAGTAGGCCTGCCACTCTACGGCGACGAACTCAGTGCCGACATATCGCCTGTGATGGCAGGACTCAGCATGTTCTGCAAACTCGACAAACCTGAATTCATAGGCAAGGAAGCACTTGTGAAACAGAAAGAGGAGGGAGTGGCACGCCGCATCGTAGGCATCGAACTGGCCGACCGGGCCATACCACGCCACGGCTACGATGTGCTGGCCGACGGAAAGAAGGTAGGCGAAGTGACCACCGGCTACAACTCGATATCCACGGGCAAGAGCGTATGTATGGCCCTCGTCGATACCGAATATGCCAAACTGGACACCCAACTCGAGATACAAATCCGCAAAAAGACCTTCAAGGGAGTGGTGGTGAAGAAACGCTTCTACGAGAAACATTATAAGAAGTAAAGGCTAGACCAGGTACGTGCAGGTGAGATTGGAACTATTGGCAATCTACTTCAAGCACCAGCTATTCATTATTAATTATTCATTATTCATTATTCATTAAATAAGATTATGTCAAAAGTATTAGAAGGACTCTACTACAGCGAGAGTCATGAGTATGTGAGAATAGACGGCCAATATGGCTATGTAGGAATCACCGATTATGCTCAGAACGCACTGGGCAACGTGGTTTATGTAGATATGCCCGATGTTGACGACGATGTTGAGGCAGGTGCAGAATTCGGAGCCGTGGAGAGCGTGAAGGCCGCCAGCGACCTCAACTCGCCCGTGAGCGGAACCGTGGTCGAAGTGAATGAGGCACTGGCCGACCAACCCGAACTGCTCAATGCCGACGCATACGCCAACTGGATTATCAAGGTGGAGATGAGCAATCCCGACGAACTCAACGACCTGATGGATGCAGCTGCCTACGAGGCATTCTGCGCCAACCATTAAACACACATACACATTCTCTCACTCCTACACACAAAGGCATGAGTCACAAATATTTTCCTCACACCGAAGCCGACATCCACGACATGCTGGAGGCTGTCGGCCACAAAAGTCTCGACCAGTTGTTCGACGTCATCCCCGACAGCATACGCTTCAAGGGCGACTACGACCTGCCGGCAGGCATGAGCGAACTGGAGTTGCGCCGACATCTGGAGCAGTTGGGACAGCAAAACACACTGCTCACCATATTTGCCGGTGCTGGCATCTACGACCACTACACACCGTCGGTGGTGCCAAACATCATCGCACGTTCCGAATATCTTACCAGCTATACACCATACCAGGCAGAGATAGCACAGGGAACACTACACTACATCTTCGAATTCCAATCGATGATGGCCGAACTCACCGGCATGGACATATCCAACGCTTCGATGTACGACGGTGCAACAGCCACGGCCGAGGCTGCAATCATGGCAGTGGCAGTAGCCAAGAAGGCCGACACCGTGCTCATATCAGCCACCATCGACCCCAAGATTCGTCGCGTGGTTGACACCTATGCCCACTATCACGGTATAAAGACTGAGACCATCGAAGCCCACGACGGAACGACCGACCGCCTCGACCTGGAGCGCAAGCTGGCAGCAGGCGGAGTGGCCGGAGTGGTGGTGCAGATGCCCAACTACTATGGCATCGTTGAAGACTACACAGGATTTGCCGACCTCATCCACGAAAGCAAGGCACTCTTCATCATCAACAGCGTGGCAGCCGACCTGGCAGTGCTCAAGACACCGGGCCAGTGGGGTGCCGACGTGGCTGTGGGCGACGGTCAGAGCCTCGGCATACCGATGAGCTACGGAGGCCCGTCGGTGGGATATATGTGCTGCACCGAGCGCCTCGTGCGCAAGATGCCGGGACGAATCGTGGGTATGACACGCGACAATCGTGGCAACCGCGCTTTCGTACTCACCCTGCAAGCACGCGAACAACACATACGCCGGCAGAAGGCAACATCAAACATCTGCTCCAACCAGAGCCTCATGGCACTGTTCGCAACCGTCTATATGTCGCTCATGGGCAAGCAAGGACTGGTAGAGGCAGCCAACATGTCGTATGCCGGAGCGCACTATATGTGTCAGAAGTTGATTGCGACAGGACACTTCACACTGGAATTCGACCAGCCATTCTTCAATGAGTTCTGCCTCCGCTACGATGGCGACATCGATGCCTTGCAGGCAAGATGCCTCGAACAAGGATTCATGGCCGGCATCAAGACCGGCGAACACACCATCATGTTTGCCGTAACAGAGAAACGCACGAAGGAAGAAATCGACCGACTGGTGGAAGTCATAGAACATAACCTTTATCCGGATGAAAATAACTAAATAGTTAAATAGTACATAAATCGTAAATAGTAAATAAAACAGAAGTTAAAAAGAAGTTAAAAGGGAGTAAAAAGGGAAGTTAAAGGGAAGTTAAAGGGACGATACCTACTCCGAGGCAACATCCGTCCTTTTAACTTCATAGCGAAGCGATAACTTTTTTTCCATTCCTTTCCATTCCAAATAATTAAATGGTAAATCGTAAATAGTAAATGAGACGATGAACAACAAACTATATGGAAAGCTCATAATCGAGCTGTCGCACCCGGGCCGCAAGGGCTATTCACTGCCACATAGCGAATACGAAGGCTATACACCGGCCGACCTGCCTGCCAACCTGCTGAGAGGAAAAGCACCCGAGCTGCCAGAGTGTGACGAACCGACCGTGGTGCGCCACTACACCAACCACAGCGCCAACAACTTCGGTGTGAACAACGGATTTTATCCGCTGGGCAGTTGCACCATGAAATACAACCCAGTAATCAACGAAGAGGTAGCCGCCATGCAGCAGTTTGCCGGCTTGCATCCGCTGCAACCAGCCGAGACGTGCCAGGGTGCCCTGCGCATTTATCATGAGTTGCAATCGATGCTGGCGGCCATCACCGGCCTCAGCCAGTTCACCCTCAACCCCTGCGCCGGTGCTCATGGCGAACTCACCGGATTGATGGTGATACGTGCTTACCACCAGAGCCGTGGCGACGACCGTCGTACCAAGGTGCTCATCCCCGATTCGGCTCACGGCACCAACCCCGCTTCGGCTGCGGTGTGCGGCCTCGAGGTGGTGGAAGTGAAGTCGCAGGCCGACGGAACCGTCGATGTCGATGACCTGAAGTCGAAGCTCGACGAAGGAGTGGCATGTATGATGATGACCAACCCCAACACCTTAGGACTCTTCGAACACAACATACCTGAGATACAGACACTCGTCCACCAGTGTGGCGGACTTATGTACTACGACGGTGCCAACCTCAACCCCATGCTCGGCGTATGCCGCCCGGGCGATATGGGATTCGACGTGATGCACATCAACCTTCACAAGACATTCTCCACACCACACGGAGGTGGAGGCCCTGGCAGCGGCCCCGTAGGAGTGCGTGCCGGCCTCGAGCCGTTCCTGCCTACACCGCGTGTCGTAAAAGACGCCGATGGCACATTCAGTGTGAAGACCGGACGGTATGAGCAGTCGCTGGGCAGCATCGGTCAGTTCTTCGGCAACTATGCCGTGGTGCTCCGTGCATACGCATACATACTCACCATGGGACGCGAAAACCTCGGCCTTGTGGGACCGCTCGCCACGCTCAACGCCAACTACATCAAGGAGCAACTGCGCGACGACTACCTCCTGCCTATCGACAGCCCTTGTATGCACGAATTCGTGTTCGACGGCCTTCGCGACAAGTCGCAGGGCGTGACCACGATGGATGTGGCCAAGCGTCTGCTCGATTATGGCTACCACGCTCCAACCATCTATTTCCCGTTGCTGTTCCACGAGTCGCTCATGATTGAACCGACCGAGAACGAGTCGAAAGAGACCATCGACGGCTTTATCGAGGTGATGCACAGCATTGCCCGCGAGGCTCAAACCAACCCCGACGAGGTGAAGGGCGCGCCGCATAGCACCCCGATAGGACGTGTTGACGATGTGTTGGCAGCAAAGAATCCTGTTCTCACTTGGAAACATACACAAGCATGACCAATCAAACGACCGACCTCATCATCATCGGCTCGGGTCCTGGCGGATACCGGGCCGCACAATATGCAGCTGAGCAAGGTCTCGGGGTGGTAATCATCGAGCAGGAACATGCAGGGGGCACATGCCTCAACTGCGGGTGTATTCCCACCAAGACCCTGTGTCACTCGGCCGAAGTGGCCGACACCATGCGCCGTTCGTCACAGTTCGGAATCGTGGGCGGCGACTCGTTCACCATCGATTTCCAGCAAGTCATGGCACGCAAGCAGACCATTGTCGAGTCATTGCGCCATAATGTCGAGATGCTGATGCAGGCACCAGGCATCACACTTGTCAGCGGACATGCACAGTTTGCCGACCCCCACACCATCGTCGTAGGCGACGACAGCTACAGTGCCCCACACATCATCATCGCCACCGGCTCAGAGTCGGCGGTGCCACCCATCGAGGAAATCAATCAGCCGCATGTACTTGACAGCACACAGATGCTCAGCCTCGGGCAGCTGCCCCGCAACCTCTGCATCATCGGTGCAGGAGTGATAGGCATGGAGTTTGCGTCGGCATTCAGCAGTTTCGGCTGCAACGTCAGTGTCGTCGAGTTTCAAGACGAATGTCTGCCAGCCATCGATACCGACGTGGCCCGACGTGTGCGGCAGACCATCAGCCGCCGTGGAGTCAACTTCTACATGCAGTCGGCAGTCACATCGATCGGTGCCGACACAGTCACCTTCGAGCGCAAAGGCAAGACACAGACCATCGAGGCCGACACCGTGCTCATAGCCACGGGGCGCAAGCCTCGCACCGAGGGCCTGCAACTCGAAATGGCAGGTGTGGAATACAACAGTCATGGCATCACCGTTGATCATCACTACCGCACCACCCAGCCACACATCTTTGCCATAGGCGATGTCAACGGCCTTCAGATGCTGGCACATGCAGCCACATATCAAGGCCTGCACGCTGTTGATACCCTGCTCGGACGCACCACCGACGCACCACATCCACCCGTTCCCGCAGCCGTCTTCACCCATCCGCAAGCCGCTGCCGTGGGACCCACACAGCAGCAATGCACGGCCGCAGGCATCGACGTCGAATGTCGCAAAGCCGGCTTCCGCGCCAACGGGATGGCGGCAGCCATGGGCGAGACCGACGGACTCCTGAAGCTGATAGTCAGCACCGACGACCGCCGCATCCTTGCCTGCCACGTATGCGGCCCACATGCAGCCGACATCGTTCAGGAGGTGACAGCCCTCATCGCCAGCCGCGCCACCATCGACGACCTACATCGCATCATACATATACACCCCACATTGGGCGAGATACTGCAAGAAGTATAAGTCGGTGGCAAACAGTAAAACGTAAACCTGCAGATGATGGTCAGCGACAATCTGGCCATGTCTGTCAGCAAAGAAGAAATCACCAAGGCAGCAAAAACTGATACTTGACAGCCTGCCGTTTCATTCGACTCCGCACACTCAGTTCTGCGACTCCGCACACTCAGTTCTGCGACTCCGCACTTTCGGCCCCGCGAGTGCGCACTCTCGGCCTCGCGACTCCGCACTCACAGGCCTGCGAGTGCGCACTCATTTTACATTGCAACCATTACCCTGACGAATGAAGAGAGGGCATGTCGTGAAAACAGACTGTATCTGCGCTGGGCTGCATGCCTGCCCCCAGTTTCTTAATTCGTTCATAATTATGAGGCTAAACAGCGTGGAAATGATGAAATAAATGTTAATTTATTTTGCTGTCCCGTTTCTTTGACGTAACTTTGCAGCGTATAATGCATAATACGGACATAAAAACAAAGACAATATGAATTTTCCTCTAAAGTATCCCGCCAACGACGGCGGAATGAACGACCGCATCAAGCGCCTGCACAAGCAGAGCCTTGAAACCCCTACTACACTGACCATCGAACGTGCTCTGATTGAAACCGCATTCTACAAGGAGAACGAGGGCAAGTGGCCTATTGCTGTGCTGCGTGCCAAGAACTTCTACGAAATCTGCAAGAAGAAAACCATCTATATAGGCGACGACGAGCTCATCGTGGGCGAACGCGGCCCGGTGCCGAAGGCTGTGCCTACATTCCCCGAACTGACGTGCCACTCGGTGGAAGACCTGCATGTGCTCGACACACGCGAGTTGCAGCCATACCACATCAGCCAGGCCGATATCGACACCTACGAGCGCGAGGTGATACCCTACTGGAAGGGCAAGACCCAGCGCGAGCGCATCTTCAACCATGTGTCGAAGGAGTGGGAAGAGGCCTACCATGCAGGTGTGTTCACCGAATTCATGGAGCAGCGTGCCGCCGGACACACGGCCATGGACGGCAAGATGTATCACCGCGGACTGCTCGACTGCAAGCAGATGATAAAGGAGCAGATCGAGAAACTCGATTATATAAATGACCCTGAGGCCACCGACAAGCAGCAGGAGCTGGAGGCAATGGACATCTCGTGCGATGCTGCAATACTGTTTGCCGAGCGCCATGCCGAGCTGGCAGAGCAGATGGCAGCCAAGACGGCCGACCCTCAGCGCAAGGCAGAACTGGAGAAGATTGCCGACGTGTGCCGCTGGGTTCCGGCCCATGCACCTCGCGACATGTGGGAAGCCATCCAGATGTACTGGTTCGTACACCTCGGAACAGTGACCGAACTCAACGGATGGGACTCTATGAACCCGGGACACATCGACCAGCACCTCTATCCGTTCTATCAGAAGGAGGTGGAAGAGGGCACCATGACCCGCGACCGCGCCAAGGAACTCATCAGCTGCCTCTGGATAAAATTCAACAACCAGCCGGCACCTCCAAAGGTGGGAATCACGGCACTGGAGTCGGGCACATACAACGACTTCACCAACATAAACATAGGTGGTATCACACGCGACGGTAAGGACGGTAGCAACGAACTGTCGTACATGATTCTCGAGATTCAGGAAGAACTGCATGAACTGCAGCCGGGCCTCTCCATCCACATCAGCAAGGTGACTCCCGACGAGTTCCTGCTGGCCGGATGCCGCGTCATACGTCAGGGCCACGGATACCCGTCGGTGTTCAACCCCGACACCTACACCAAGGAACTCATGCGCCAGGGCAAGAGCCGCGAAGATGCCAACGAGGGCGGATGCTCGGGATGTATCGAGGTGGGTGCATTCGGAAAGGAAGCATACCTGCTCACCGGATACCTCAACACACCGAAGATACTCGAGATAACACTGCACAACGGCATCGACCCCGTGACCGGCAAGCGACTCGGACTCGAGACAGGCGACCCGCGCACATTCACTACATTCGAACAGATGTACGACGCATGGCACAAGCAGATGGTGTACTTCGTCAACATGAAGCTGGCCGTCAACAACTACATCGAGCGCATGTTCTCGCTCTACGCTCCGGCCACATTCCTCAGCCTGTTCATCGACGACTGTATCGTGAAGGGTAAAGACTACTACAGCGGCGGTGCACGCTACAACACCACATACATACAGTGTACCGGCCTCGGCACCCTGACCGACTGCTTCACCACAATGAAGAAACACATCTTCGAAGACCACCGGTTCACGATGGACGAGCTGCTGCGAGCCATCGAGGGCAACTTCGTGGGCGAAGAGAAGTTCCGCCAATACATCGTCAACCACACTCCGTTCTTCGGAAACGACGACGAATATGCCGACTCAATCGCCGTACGCATATACGACGACCTGGTGGATGCCATCGAAGGAAGGCCAAACACCCGCGGCGGCAAGACCCAGCTCAACATGCTCTCGACCACCTGCCACAACTACTTCGGCAGTGTGTGCCAGGCTACACCTAACGGACGGTTCGCCAAGTTTGCAATCAGCGACGGCACAAGTCCTTCACACGGAGCCGACTCGCAAGGGCCGACCTCGGTCATCAAGTCGCTCGGCAAACTCGACCAGACACATTGCTCAACGTGCGATTCGTGCCGAGCCTCATGAAACGCGAGGAAGACCTCAAGAAGCTGGCAAGCCTCATCCGCACTTACTTCTCGCTGGGAGGACACCACATTCAGTTCAACGTTGTGGATACCGACACCCTGCTCGATGCACAGAAGCACCCCGACCAGTATAAGGACCTGCTCGTGCGTGTGGCCGGATACAGCGACTACTTTAACGACATGACATCGCAGCTGCAGAACGAAATCATCGCTCGCACAGCCAACGAAGAATTCTAAGCGACCGACATGACGAATCAAAACCTGATATTCGACATAAAGCGCTTCTCGATAAATGATGGTCCTGGCATCAGGACCACCATTTTTCTGAAAGGTTGTCCGCTACACTGTGTGTGGTGTCACAACCCCGAGGGCATCGACCCAAGGCCCCAGCGCATGTACACAAAGAAAAAGTGTATAGGCTGCAAGACCTGCGTCGATGAATGTCCAGTACATGCACTCAGCCTCACCCCCGACGGCATTCGTGCCGACGAAAACCTGTGCCGACAGTGCCGTCACTGCGAAGAGGTGTGTCCCACACTGGCCATGAAGTTCGGCGGCAGGCAGTGGGCTATGGACGAACTGATGGAGGTGATAGAAAAGGAACGCAAGGTGATGGAAGACAGCGGCGGAGGAGTGACCCTCTGCGGCGGCGAACCCCTCATGCACCATGCCTACCTCACCGAGCTGCTCACCGAACTGGGGCAGCGACGATTCCACCGATGTGTTGACACCACGCTATATGCCGGCAAGGAAGTGGTGAAGGAAGTGGCACAACAGTGTGAGCTGTTCCTCGTTGACATAAAGCACATGGATTCGGCCACACACCAGAGATATACAGGAGTGCCAAACGAACCCATACTCGAAAACCTCAGGATGATAGCCCAGATGGGGTGCGACTTCTTCATCCGCATACCACTCATCGAGGGCGTGAATGCCGACGAGGGCAACATCGAGGCCACAGCACGATTCCTCGCCACCCTGCCGTGGGAGCGCAAGACAGTCAACCTGCTGCCATATCACGACATAGGCCGTGGTAAACACGAGAAACTGGGCACCACCTACAATCCCGACCACCTCGATATGAGCACACCCACCGACGAGGTGCAACAGCGCTGCATCAGTCAGTTTGCCGCTCATGGTATAACCGCGATTATAGGAGGATGACTATGATTACACTCAGAAACCTCACTACCGGATATAAAGACAAAACGGTGAGCCGCAATCTCAATGCCGAACTGCACCCGGGACAGCTCACATGCCTTATCGGACCTAACGGGACAGGTAAGTCAACCCTTCTGCGCACAATAGCCAACTTCCAGGATGCCCTCGCGGGCGAAGTGCTGATTGATGGCAGGAACATGACCAGCTATGACAGCGAGGCCCTGTCGAAGCTCATAAGCATAGTGCTTACCGACAACACTCACATAAAGGGTCTGACAGCCTACGAAGTGGTGGGAATGGGCCGGAGTCCTTACACCGGATTTTGGGGGCGCCTCACTGCCCACGACCGTGAGGTGGTAGAACGCTGCATACGGCGTGTAGGGGTGGAGAATGTAGCCCGACAGCAGATACAAACCCTGAGCGACGGTGAACGGCAGAAGACCATGATAGCAAAGGCCATGGCACAGGAGACACCCGTCATCCTGCTCGACGAGCCTACCGCCTTCCTCTACTATCCCAACAAGGTGGCGGTGATGCTGATGCTGCGCCAGCTGGCACACGACATGGGCAAGACCATACTTATGTCGATACACGACATAGACCTCGCTCTGCAGATTGCCGACAATATTTGGCTGCTCGACCACGACGGCCGGCTCATCAGCGGCACGCCGCGCCAGCTGTCGGAAGCAGGTGAAATCGACCAGCATGTGGTGAACGAAAACATTGAGTTCGACCGCTCTGCAATGACATTCCATGTCAGATTGCACCAATAAACAAACGGAAATACGGGGACGGATACAACACCGATAAATCAACAATCAAATCAATCATAGATTAAGAAGCTTAAGATGAAACGAACATTAACAACCTATGCATTCATGATGGCAGCAACCATGTTGTTTGCCATTCCTGCTATTCGCAAACCATTCACGATAACTCAGGCCGACGGCACCACGCTCACCGTGATGCTGCGTGGCGACGAACATTTCCACTATTATGTCAACATGGCAGGCCAGCCACTTGTGAAGAGGGCCGACGGCATGTATCGTGAGGCAACCATGTTTGAAGTGAAGAACATGCGTGCAGGATGGGAAGCCAAGAAACGTGAAGCCAACAACCGCCGCTTGCGTCGTGCTGCCAAGCGTAGGGCGAAGGGCGACTATACAGGCGAGAAACGCGGACTTGTGGTTCTTGTCAATTTCGCCGACAAGTCGTTGAGTACGAGTGGCACACGATCGGCGTTCAACGACATGTTCAACCAGAAGGGATATAACCAGAACGACCATATAGGCAGTGTTCGCGACTACTTCTATGAGCAGAGCTACGGACAGCTTACCATCGACTTCGATGTGGTCGGTCCATACACTGTGAGTAAAAAAATGGCTTACTATGGCGAAAACGACAGCGAAGGCAACGATGTCCATCCGGCCGAGATGGTGATTGAGGCGCTGCGCCTGGCAGATGCCGATGTTGACTATCGCAACTACGACTGGGACTCCGACGGAGAGGTGGATCAGGTGTATGTAATCTATGCCGGATATGGCGAGGCTATGGGTGGTGCTTCCAACACTATCTGGCCACACGAATGGGACTTGGAAAGTGCGACAGATTATTCTGATGGTAACGGTCCGATTTATCTCGACGACATGAAACTCAGCACCTATGCCTGCGGAAGCGAGTTGCGGGGTGCGAGTGGTACCACGCTCAATACCATCGGTACGGCTGTACACGAGTTCTCTCATTGTCTCGGTCTTCCAGATATGTATGACACAACAGAGGCAGCCGTCAACTTCGGCCTCGACTGCTGGAGTGTGATGTGTGCCGGTTCGTACAATGGTCCTGAAGACTGGGGCGAGGTGCCGGCTGCCTACACCAGCTACGAGCGTATGTTTGCAGGATGGCTCACACCCGTCGAGCTCGATGCACCACGCATCGTGAGCGAGATGCAGCCGCTCAGTTCCACACCCGAGGCATACATCATCTACAACGATGCCCGCAAAAACGAATACTATCTGCTCGAAAACCGCCAGAACGAGAAGTTCGACTCCTACCTCTATGGCCACGGAATGCTCGTGCTGCATGTCGATTACGATGAAGACGCATGGTATGAAAATACTGTAAACAACGATGCCAACCACCAGCGTTGCACCATCATACCAGCCGACAACCAGTTTATGACCGGCTACTATGGCGGACAGACATACGCCACCGCCACCGACCTCGCCGGCGACCCCTATCCCGGCACGTCGGGCAACCATGAACTGACCGACACGTCGAAACCGGCTGCCACGCTCTACAACCGCAACCTGTCGGGCACCAAGCTCATGGGATGTCCCCTCACCGACATTCAGGAGAAGAACGGCGTCATCTCGTTCGTCTGCATGGGCGGCATCAAAATCGATACCCCGGAACTTGAGGCCGAGTCGGATATAACTGCAACGTCGTTCACTGCCAACTGGAAAGCCGTAAGCGATGCCGGGGAATACACCCTGCAACTGCGGACAGTCCACGAAGGCAAGGATATATCCGAAATGCTGATTCTGAGCGAGGATTTCAGCGAGTTCGCTACCGTCACTCGCGATGGCACCAACGACATAGGCACACGGCTCGACACCTATATGCATTGGCCGGGATGGACCGGAACGAAATGCTTTGCATCGACATCGAGGCTCAAGATGGGCTCGGCATCGGTCAGCGGAGTGCTCACATCGCCACTTATCGAAAACACCGGGAGCGGCTCCGTCACCATTGCATTCAGTGAGGTGGAATACAACAATACCGTGGGTGGTAACATCGTGGTTGAACTGCTCGATGGCAGCAGTAAGACCGCGCTGCAGACGTTTACCGTCACATCGGGCAGCACGTCACATGTCGTGGCGTTCGAGTCGGCAGCAGCACCGTTCTACCTGCGCATCACAGCCGTGAAACGCATATACCTCACAGCAGTCGCAATATACGACGGCGCATACACCATGGAGCAGATTGAAAGCGGCGAAGCAGAAGGCGTCGATATCCAGACATTTACCACCACCGACACACACTACACATTCACCGGCCTCGACGCAACATTGCCTTACTCCTACCGGGTGAACGCAACGTCCGGCACGGCATCAAGCCAGTGGACCGCCTGGACACCGGTGACACTCGCCGGCGACCCTGTAAACCCAGCCGACGTAAACCGCGACGGCCATGTAGATTCGCACGACGTATTGCTGGTATATGAATACATACAGCAGCACGGCAGCGGAGAAGCCACTGCAGCCGAGGACGTCAACGCCGACGGACAGGTCGATGCACAGGATGTGCTCTGCATTTATGCTGTCATGCGCGACAACTGAATTCACGGGAGTGCGCACTCGCGACCCTGCGACTGCACACTCCCGGCTCTGTGACTGCGCACTCTCGCCCCTGTGACTGCACAGAAAAGAGAATGGGGATAGGGCGAAAGGGATAGCAAAGCAAGAAAGCAAGAAAGATACCAAAGATACAAGATACAAGATACAAAGATACAAAGATACACTTACATTAGAAAGACAATGCAGCTGTCTAATACACTGACTCTGTTTCATGGCTGCAAAGATACGACAAAAGATGTGAACGGCAAAACGTCCGTTCACTTTTGCCTCCGGCTTGGAGACCCCCTCCCACTACGTGGGTTGTTTCATTATTCTTTCCCCCTCGCGCTCCCCCAGGGGAGAGGGGTACTCCCCCAGACCTCACCCCCAGCCCCTCTCCGAAGGCGAGGGTAGCTTTGGTGGGAGAGTCCATCCGGATGGTTAATCTTCAATCTTCATTTTTCAATCTTCAATTTAACTAATGAATATCCTTCCGGATGGATTGTCCCGCCTGAAAGGGGGACGAGCGAAGCGGAGGGG